>NZ_BAABJZ010000089.1:0-54959 GCF_039543565.1 Ferrimonas pelagia
ACCCGTCCGCCGCTCGACGCCAGAGTAGCAAGCTACTCTTCGTTTCCGCTCGACTTGCATGTGTTAGGCCTGCCGCCAGCGTTCAATCTGAGCCATGATCAAACTCTTCAATTAAAGATTTGATTTTGTTCAGCAAGCTGAACTACTCAATGAATACTGATTTTTCGTCTCCACTTTAAAAAGTGGAATCAAATTGACGTGTATAGTCACTCAGTAGGCATTAAGAAATGATGATTTCTCAATCCTGCGTGAGTGCCCACACAGATTGTCTGACAAATTGTTAAAGAGCACACTTCGTTCCCGAAGCGAGATGCGTATTCTACACATCATTTTGTGTCCGTCAACCCTTGATTTCATTAAGGATTAACAGTGTCGTCGGTAAGCGGTGTACCGCTAGCAACGCGAATCTTGTTTCGCATTGCCCCGTCGACAGGGAGCGCATTATAGGGCGTGTATTTTTCCTTGCAACATCAATTTACCGACGCACGAACCGTTTGCGCAGCATTTAACCAATCGCTATCTCTCTTCCTATTACTGTCGTCCGGCATTATGGCACTTCACCGCTCGTTCCTATTGCCTCAACACCCTTTCTTTTACACTCTTCATCAATATCTTACACATGGGCTTTATCCAACTAAGCGCACGCAGTGACACGATGAAACCGCTAAAAACCATCTGCTCTCAAATTCTCATGTCACAGATGAGAAGACTGGAATGGTTACGCGCTAAGGCTCGATCTTCTTTATACCGAGCAAATATGCTCAGCAATTGCGCAAACGCCACATTTGGACGGCTAAATGTCTAAATGTCCATTGACAGACTTCTGGACGTCTAGTTACTCTGCGGTCATCGGGCCACGGCCCACAAGAACAATAATCAAAGGCAACGACCTGTATGATCACTCTACAAGCCATCCACAAGACATTCCGCCAAGGGGATCGAGTGATCCCAGCGCTGAAGCCGACGGATCTGCACGTACCGGCTGGCACCATCTTCGGCATCATCGGCAGTTCGGGCGCAGGTAAAAGTACCCTGATCCGCTGCGTCAACCTGCTGGAGCGTCCGGACGGCGGTGCAGTGATCATCGACGGTACCGATCTGACTCAACTTAAGCCGGCCGAATTGCGCCTGCAGCGACAGCAAACCGCGATGATCTTCCAGCACTTTAATCTGCTGGCCTCCCGCACTGTAGCGCAAAACATTGCCTTACCATTAGAGTTGGCAGGCGCGAGCAAAGCCGACATCGCACAGCGAGTTAATGAGCTGCTCACATTGGTCGGCATTCCGGATAAATCCGACAGCTACCCGGCCAACCTAAGTGGCGGCCAGAAACAGCGGGTCGCCATCGCTCGAGCACTGGCCAATAACCCGAAGGTGCTGTTGTGTGACGAAGCCACCTCCGCGCTGGACCCCGAGACCACCAAGTCCATCCTTAAGCTGCTCAAAGAGATCAATCAAAAGCTGGGCCTGACCATCTTGCTGATCACCCACGAAATGGAAGTGGTTAAGCAGATCTGCGATCGCGTCGCCATTATCGATCAAGGCCATCTGATCGAGCAAGATGAGGTCGGTCCGTTCTTTGCCAACGCAAAAACCGAGCTGGCTCGTCGCTTTATCCGCTCGACGCTGCACCTAGATGTGCCAGACAGCTACCGCGAGGCGCTGCATGATGCGCAATTTGACAACAGCAGACCGGTTGTTCGTCTTAGCTTCAGCGGCGACAGCGTCGATGCACCGGTGATCACCCAAGCGGCAAAGCGCTTCGGCATCGATGTGAACATCCTCAGTGCTCAGATGGAATACGTCGGCGGGACCAAGTTTGGTTTGATGTTGGCTGAATTAGTCGGCCAACCCAACGCCATCAAAGAAACCCAAAGCTACTTAATTGAACACAATATTGACGTTGAGGTACTTGGCCATGTCCAGTGATCTGATCCCCCTGCTGTGGGGCGCCACGCTACAAACACTGCAAATGGTCTTTCTATCTGGCCTCATTGCCGCATTGGCTGGCATTCCGCTGGGCGTGATCCTGCATTTGACCAAGACCGGTCAGTTGATGGAAAACGCCGTGGTGAATCGAACTCTGGGGATCGTTGTGAACGCCGGACGCTCGGTGCCTTTCATTATATTGTTGGTTGCCATCATCCCGTTCACCCGGATTCTGGTTGGTACCAGTATCGGCACCATGGCGGCCGTCGTTCCCTTGACCGTCGGTGCGATCCCATTCATCGCCCGCTTGATTGAAGGGGCTTTGATGGAAGTGCCCGCCGGACTGGTGGAAGCCGCACAAGCCATGGGCGCTAAACCGAGCCAGATCATCGGCAAAGTTCTGTTGCCTGAAGCTCTGCCCGGGATCATCAACAGCATTACCATCACGCTGGTCACGTTAGTGAGCTACTCCGCCATGGCTGGCGCCGTCGGTGGCGGTGGTTTGGGCGACGTGGGAATTCGCTACGGCTACTACCGGTTCGAGCTGGACGTCATGCTCGCCACCATCGTCATCCTGCTGGTGCTGGTGCAAGCCATCCAGTCCGCCGGGGATGCCTTAGTCCGTCGCATAGACCACAGATAGCGCCAGCTCAAGATCCAAACAACACCGAATTCACAATAAAAAGTTCAAGCTCAAAATAACGATAAGGAATACCCTCATGACGAAGACCATTCGCGCACTGTTCGCCGCCGCCACTGCCCTAGCCTTGTCTGCCTGTGGCACCGCCGATACCGACACCCTGAAGCTGGGCGCCATGGCCGGTCCTGAGGCGCAGGTCGCCGAAGTGGCCGCGCAGATCGCCAAAGACAAGTTCGGTCTGAACGTGCAGATCGTGCCTTTCACCGACTACGTTACCCCGAATGCCGCGCTGGACGATGGCAGCATCGATATCAATGCCTTCCAACACACGCCGTACCTCGAAGGTCAGGTGGAAGCCCGCGGTTATGATCTGGTTGCGGTTGCCAACACCTTCGTCTACCCGATCGCCGCCTACTCCAACAGCATCAAGTCGCTGGACGAGCTGGCCGATGGCGCGAAAGTGGCGCTGCCGAACGATCCAACCAACCTGGGCCGCTCTCTGGTACTGCTGGAGCAGCAAGGTCTGCTGACGCTGAAAGAAGGCGCAGGGATCAACGCCACACCACGTGATGTCGTGTCCAACCCGAAAGATCTACAGTTGCTGGAGCTGGAAGCGGCGCAACTGCCACGCGCCCTGCAGGACGTCAGCTTCGCCGTGATCAACAACACCTTTGCCGGGCAAGCTGGCCTGACTCTGGAGGAGAACGGCCTGTTTGTTGAAAGCAAAGAGAGCCCATACGTCAATCTGATCGTGGCCCGCAACAGCAACAAAGACGACGAGCGCATCGCCCAGTTCATTACCGCCTACCAATCCGACGCGGTTTACACCAAAGCGCTGGAGCTGTTTGACGGCAACATCGTCAAAGGCTGGTAATCAAAGGCGGCAAACGCCCTCAGCACCAAAAAAGGAAGCTTCGGCTTCCTTTTTGTTTGCCTGTCTATCGGCAAAGCACTGATTTACTGCACTTCCTGACCTCACCCCTACCCACCGAATCGCACCATTTCACGGCAACGCAGACAGCTTGTAGTCAGAACTCGTGAGGTGTGAAGTAAACCTAAGTAGTGAATCGCCTCTACTTTCGGAGACAAAAGGGTGTTTCGGATGATTGGTTCGGGGCGCTTGCAGCCTGTCAAACTGGTGCGTAGTCGCACTCAAAATTCGTTACGGTGAACGCTCGGTAAGGCGCTAAACCAGCCATTCGTTTTCTCAGGCTCACTTTCACCGGATGGATTCTCTGTTTCGCACAAAAGACAGTCTCAATCGACACCTAAGGGATTGATTGAATAGAGATCTCTTGTTAGCTTGGTCTCACTTTCGCCGGTGTTAAAGCAACGGTAAAGGCGCCAACAGGCGCGATAACACCACTGTTATATTTTTATTCATAGTGTAGGAGATCCCAATGGCTCATATCCCAGAAGAAGCACATGTCGTTGCCTACTATTTGGCAAAATTTCCAGATTCTTATAAAAATCTTGAGCCTAATAAAAATATGACGAATTTACTTATTAGTTACTCTAGATTCTTTTCAATGCCAGACAGTTCATTGAAGAGACTGCGAGATGAATATGATGCCTTTTTCCCACATAGAGCCGGTTATAAAGGCGCAGAGAAGAGATCCTCTCGTGTAAAAGTTAATGATTCTCTTAAAAAATTAAGTGAACCTGAATTGCATGAAAAAGTATTAAATATTGTAAATGAAGAGTCAGCTCTATTACCTGAAATTGAAACCGGCACTCCTTTGTGGGAAGGAAAAAAGGTTCAAATTCAAGTCAATAAATTTGAAAGAAATCGATATGCTCGTGCTGCTTGTATCGAGCACCACGGATTAACATGTCAATGCTGTTTAAATAATATGGGTGAACTTTATGGAGAAATTGCTGAAGGTATTATTGAGGTTCACCATATCAAACCTATTTCTGAAATTGGTGTTGATTATCAAATTGACCCAATCATTGATTTAGTTCCACTGTGCCCTAATTGCCATAGGGTTGTGCATAAAAGAAACCCGCCGTATACAGTAGAAGAAGTGCAGTCAGCCTTTAAAAAAATATAACAAGGCATTTAAACGGACAAAAAACAGTTGGTTTTGTTCGTGCCTCACAAATTATAACCAACTATTTTTTGCCGCTTAATGCGGCGTTATATGAGCTCCGAGCTGTCGGGCAATAGAGAAGGAAAATAGGATGGAATGGATTCTGGTTGCAGTGGCTATTGGGGTTTACTTTATATACCGTGCTCTCTCAGGTGAGATCAGGAAAGCTTCGAAAATCATCGGTTACAGCCTCAATATCAAAGACTCTATGGTTACGGAGTGTATAGGCGCAATGCGAACTGATCCATGTGCGGGGCCAGGGAATACAACGAGGCAGCGCTTTTTTTGCGAATCTGTGGTTCGTTCACATGGCAACTTCGAGAAGATGAGCCCATTAGTTAAGACGTTTTATATTTATCAAATACTGAAGAATCCTCACGATAACAATTTGGGCTGGTGGGCTAATCGGCTTACAGATTGTGGATTCTCAGCCGAAATAACAGCGCAGGAACGTCAGATGTTTGAAACTTTTTTTGAAGTCGACCCTGGTGTTTTTAAAGATTTTGTGTCAGCGCACAACCAAACGCTTATATAACATGTCGCATCAGAAATGCGCACTCCGTACGCGAGATCTCGCTACGCTCGGCCCCTGTTGGGAGTGTTAAGTGACAAAGAGGACAGATGACGAATCATCGCTATTATCATGACCGAATTACAATGGCTTTAGATGACCTTTTACGTTGTCAAAGCTACTGCCGCATGATGTTAAAAAATCCGATGGGGGAATCATTCTCCGATGAACGAGTAGTATATGAGTCTCTCTTTGTAGCTTTCATTATCTCTTATGGAAGGGTGTTCAACTCCTCGAATACGGTTGATGATTCATTTAGGGGGGAAGTTAGTAATAAATTTGGTGAGTTTCGAGCAAGCATCATTCGAAAGCAGGACAGTAGACTTCAGAAACTCCATGAAAGAATAAAAACTAAAAGGAATACTGCTATTGCCCACTCGGATGCTGTATCTCGAAATTACCAACACTACACTAATAGTCCCTTGGCAATAGGAAGAAACCCTTACTACCCCTACGATCATGAAGAAGTGCAATGGGCTCTAGAGCTTACAAGTAACTTAATTGTCTTGGTTGGAGAGGAGCAATCCCGGATTGGTAAAATCGCATTTGAAAGAGACTTGTTTGGAATGCCAAATGAAGGCACTTAACAAGGAAATGAAGTTTGCTTGCAAGCAGGCGGGTTCGGCTACCGCCGGCCCCTTATTTTAGCGTTAGGTTAATCGAGGATAATAATGAAAAAAATTAAATCACTATATGTTTCAGCAGCGCTAAACGTTGCACTCTTGATAGCAATCATAGCAATGACATTGCCTGGAGAAAAACTGCCAGAACCAGTCGATTTAGGTATTTATACACAGCAAGATTTAGCTAAATCTCTATTGGTCGAGCGTGGTATGAATAAAGAACAAGTTACCAATGTATTTGGTAATCCTACACTAAAGGAAATTCTTGATTCGTCTGAAGAGTGGCATTACTGCAAAACTGGTGAGCTCGCAGATGAATACGTAGTAGTTTCATTCAAAGACAATGTTGTATCTACAATGTCTAACTACACAGTGTCGTGGCTTGATGTTGTTTTCCAGCATACGCAAACACCTACCGAAGCAACAGTAGCAGCGGGTGGTTATGGAGACTGTAAGCTAACAGCTAAGATGGGTACCTATAAGAATTAACCTAACGAATAAGGATAGACGGATTCCCAACGCTTGGCATTTTCGGTTTGATTCAGCTTTAGTGTTTACGGCACAAACGGTTTAGGTAGGGTGGTAGCATTGCTCACCACTTAACGCGGCGTTACTCTTAGACAGTTTGAACAGCCGCTGTGGGTGTCCGCTGCCCTTTAGTGTCATAGGCCGTCGTTGCTCAACTTGTACTCAGGATAACGTGTCCAAGCTATTTTTTTTGAAACTATCCAGATACAAAAACGGGATGGTGATTGCGTCGGCATACCATGTGGAAGACAGTTTGGTCGCTATGACTGATCCCTAACCAAGACGGACCAAAGGGTTAAACCTCACTACTTCCTGCAGGTGACAGGGGCTGAAGTGTGAGTACTGCATGGTTTGCTTCAGGTCGGAGTGTCCAAGGATGCTTTTAAGGACAACGATGTTGCCGCCGTTCATCATGAAGTGGCTTGCGAAGGTATGACGCAGTGCGTGGGTAGCCTGCCCTTTTGGGAGGACGATATCGGTTTCGGCTAGCGCGCGATGGAATGCCAAGTGGTGGCAACTAAACAAACGCTCACCAAAGCTGCCGTCCTGGCACTTGTAACTCACCAGCTTTTGGAACAAATCGTCCGACAGTGGCACTGTCCGGTGCTTACCATTCTTGGTCTTGATGAATGTCACCCGTCCGTTGTGTACCTGAGTGCGTCCTAAGTTGGCCGCCTCACTCCAACGACACCCGGTACTCAATGCCAACTCAACAATCGTGTACAGATCTGGGTTATCACTTTTGGCACAAGCATCCAATAGTTTGGGGATTTGCTCACTGGTAAGAAACCCCATCTCCCGCTCTTTCGCTTTCAGCGACTTCATCCCGCGCAAGGGATTATCCAACTTCCACTCTCCAAGCCGGATTAGTTCGTTGAACACCATCGCCAGTAGCTCACGCTCAGTATTTACCGTCCTCACCGCGACTTTCTCAAGACGGCCCTTCCGGTACTCAGCAAAGAGATTACGATTGAAGGTTCTGGCCAACGGGTCGCCCATCGCTTTAGTCATGTTCTCCAGCTTGCGATTCATCGCCTTGCCATCAATGCAGGTCTTGCCGTGCATTTTGTACCAAGTGGCGACCAACTCACTCAAACGCCGGTTATCCCCCTTCGCCACTTCCCAAGGTTTACGCTCTGCATTAGCTATTACCCAGTTTTCAAACCGTCGCGCCTCCCCTGCCGTCGCGAACACCTTACGAATGCGCTTGCCATGCCGCCCATTGGGATACATATCTACCTGATACTTGCCACTATCCAGTTTTTTCATGTTTATTGTGTCAGTCGGTTGTCGATAGGTTTTATCTAGTCGAAGAGCTGAGTAGAGTTAAGGGGGGGAAGGATATTAGCTAAAACATAACGTCGGCCTGAGCAAGCTATTTGATCAAGCTTCATTCAATTTCCCACCCTACTACATTGACCATTCCTTATTAGTGTCACACAAATAAAATGACTAAATAATCTATATGACTCAGGAGGCAACATGGCGGTAAAACATACACCAACAGGGGTTGTACACCAAGGAAATAAAGGCGGTAAAACAGGGTGTGGCGTTGACACGAAAAAGCACGATAGCCACTGGGTTTCATCACACCAAAAAATCACGCGTGAGAAAAACGGATGTAGAAATCAAATAAAAATTTAGTCCTCAGCCAACTGTCTATATACGTTTATGTAGACAGTTGGTGCATAAGGACACAATAGAATAATGCGCAAAGATATGCATTGTCCCGCGCATCAAATTCTCATACGCTGATATAGGTGCCTTAATCCCTTAATAGCCACCTCGTTAGCACTTGATACGCTACTACCCCGCCTTGGATGCTTGATCCGAGGCAATACCTCCTACGCTCTCTATATCAGGCGAGATCTGGCCCGCTTCGGGTGCGACCTTACCGGTCATCAACCACAAAGTGTACTTTTCGTATTCAGGGTGCATCGTCAGCTTCACAAGAGTCTCGCTCCCCACTCCGGTATACCCAGCTTCGATCTTTTTTAGCGAACTTATCGAAATGCCTGTTTTTTCAGCAAAAACTGGCTGTGACACGCCATCGGCCTCACGTATCGCCTTAATTTTTTTACTTAAATCGTTGACATGGTTCGTCACGACGAACTAACCTCTCGTTAACGGCATGGTTCGTTGCAGCGAACCAAGGTGCTTTGGACACTTGTTTTCAAACTTACCGAGGCTATCACTATGGCTACGCCCCTTTCAATTCAATTAGATACGCCCTTCCTCACAGTTGAGGAGTATGCCAAACGTGTTGGCCTGAGTATCCGTGCGGTTCAAGGCCAGATCTATCGCGGCCAACTGCCGATCAAATCCAAAACCAAGCCGAATGAGCGCACCTTCATCAACATGTTAGCTCTGTTTGACGAAGCTGCCTCGCAGATCGGCTACTCAGTGAAAGTCGCGTAGGGCTGGGCTAATCATGCTGACTGTCTACTTCCAAAAGGAACCTTGGGGTGAAGTCTCCGCCATGCTGTATGGCGAAACCCAGATGTACTCCAGCGTTCATGAACTCGAAGCCTATTGCACCGAACTCTACGGCGCAGCGTTCGAGCTTTCCGAAGTGACAGACGAAAACTGGACTGAGCTCTATGAGTCCGGCGCTTTCCACCGGGGGGCTTGCTGATGAAATTACGTCCGACAAAGCAGGTTCTGCCGATAGCCAGTATTGATTACCTCACCTTTACTTGGTGTCCCCAAGAGCTGTACCACATCAAAGAGCTGGCCCGCATTGGCGTCATGGTGCAAAGTCCGAAAGACCGCCGCGAATTTGAAAGCCCCATGTGTCAAAAGCACTGGGATAAGCAGTACCACCAGCAAATCGACGAACTGGCCCATGAAGAGCTGGCGCGAAAACTCAAAGTAGAGAACTTTGCCGCAACAGGCTTGCCCTATTACGAAGCGCTCGATGCCCTGTGCGAACACTTCGGCTATGGCCTTATCGACTCCGTGTGTCGTGGCGCAATCGATGAATTTATCGACCATATCAATCTTGGCCTTTCGACCCGTTACGATGCCCAATGGACGGTGCGCAAGAACGACAAAGGCCGCTTTCAGTATCCCTATTCCGCCAACCTCAAAATCGGTGAAGCCCCAGCCGGTTTGATCTGCTGGGGTGGCAGTAACCTCGGTTGCATGGTGTCACTCACCGGCACCGGCTGTCAGTCCATCGATATGCGCGAGCTGTATCATCTGATCCGCAAGATCCCCGCCGTCAAAATCACGCGGGTCGATATTGCCCACGATGACAAAACCGGCAAACGCTCCATCGACTGGGCCAAGCAACAAGCCGAAAACTCCGGGTTGGGTAAAGGCTTTATGTTGTCCAACAAGCCACCCCGCTACACCTACATCGAATCGGGTCACATGCAGGGCAACGGTAAAGCCGAAGTCGCTGCCGGTTTACCCGCTTACAAGTTCACACCGGATCTCGGTCGTAGCTTCTACGTCGGCGCCCGTTCCTCCGGCAAGTTGTATCGCGCCTATGAGAAAGGCAAACAACTCGGTGATACCGGCTCACCTTGGGTGCGTCATGAACTGGAACTGCGTAACCAAGACCGCATTATCCCGCTCGAAGTGCTGCTCAAGCCCTCGCAGTATTTCGCCGGAGCCTACCCGTGCATGGCCTTCCTTAACGAAGTCCAGCATCGCGTGGAGACCATACGTCGCAACACCAGAATCACCTTTGAAAAAGCGGTGGAGCACGGTGCAAAGCAGATGGGCCGACTCGTTAACTGCATGAAGCAGGTCGGCATGAGTTCAGACCAGATCCTTGAACGTCTAACGCGTCACCTCGACGAACACGAGATCCCCAAACGGCTACTGATGCCGATGCCGCCACCAGAGCCCAGATATAAACCCAATGGATTTACCCCAGTACCAGGTTAAGGAGAAACCAACATGTCCACCATTAAAGCGCTCGTTTCGTCCGTTCGTATCGGTAAAGGTGTGTCCACCAAAACCGGCACGGCCAAGCCCTACGAATTCTCAACCGTGACCTATCTGGTTCCGGCTAAGGACTTCATCCAAGGGGATCACAATATCCAAGCCCATGGCGTCGAAGAGAAGTCGGTCAACATGTACAACGACCCCGCTTTGATGGCGCGCTTCCGGGCGGAAACCAAACTCCCGCAATTGCTGGATTTGGAGATGAACCCCGATCCTGAAAACCCCGCACGCAACATCGTGACCGGCTTTCAGGTTTCCAAATGATCGCTTGCGTGTCCTACAACGCCGAAACCGGCCAGATCGCACTTAACGGCCAAGCCCCGGAGGTTTGCAACGAGTACGTGATTATGGGCGCTGGGGACTTTCTCACTCTGTCAGTGGGACGCGCATTTGATACCGAAGTTTTTACCACCGCTGCGGGGCTGTTGTTGCTCAGCTTCGTGACGGGTCACTTTGCCGGTCGGCTGGTTCGCTGGCTTGGCAAATAAAAGCAACATCCAACCTCAAAAGGAAATTGATATGAAACGCACTCTGAAAAAGCTGGCAACTGGCGCAGTTGCACTGGGTTCCACTTCCGTTGTTATGGCTGCGGATTACACCACCGCGATCTCCGATGCGGCCACTGAGGCAAGTGGCAACCAAAGCGCTGTCGTGGCCGGGGTGATTGGTGTCGCTGTGATCAGCTTCGGCGTCGGCGCCCTGATCCGCTTCTTGGGTCGCTAACCGGCATGGTTTTTACGTTTGCGCCCTACGATGCGCTGCTTCTCGGCTGTGCCTTCTCGATGGTGTTCGTTCAAGGCTTCGTGTCTGGGGTGCAATCGCATTAACCGACAACCAAGTGGAGGGGGCGGCATTTGTCGCCCTTTTTCTATGAAATATAAATGTTTATTTATATTGCTTTTGCTTTCTTTTGATACCCTTGCTACTGCTTATCATAAGTTGAACTTTGGTTCTGGTGATTATACATTTCGCAGCACTAGTAATTTTCGTGTGCCTTCAGAGATTGTTGATAGGGATGAAATTTGTAATTATGTCGTTTCAAATTCCAACCTTAAAAATAGAAATAACGGTCGTGAAGTTCAAGATTTAAAGTTTGATGCAGCTTATTACGTAGAAACCACTAATAAATGCCGCTTTACTTTTTATGACCCTACATATTCAAGAGACCTTTATTCAACAGCTAATATCTATCGTGACAATGGTGCTTGTTCAAGTGGTTTAGTTATTAATCCTCACACTGGCCTTTGTTCTGAGGTCTGTCCCGCTGGGGATTATATCTCTGGTTTGAAGTTGAATAATCCTTTGGGCCACCAATGTGTTGCTATGGGTTATTCGCATTGCCAGGCTATCTGCGGTTCTGTTTGTTCTTCTGTTGATAATGGTCTTACGTGGGGGCCGTTGTCTTATAGTGGTTCGTTTTGCTATGACTCAAATGGTGATGATTATGACCCTGTTGATCCTGACAACCCAACGGATGAACAGTGCTCTAATTCCCCTGATATTCCAGCCTGTAATCCAACTGATCCGGTAGATCCAACTGAGCCCCCAATTTGCGATCCTGAAACGGAAGACTGTGGCGGTGATGGTGGCACGGATGGCGGTGATGGCGGTACGGATGGCGGTGGTGGTGGCACAGATGGCGGTGGTGGCGGCACGGATGGCGGTGATGGTGGCACTGATGGCGGTGACGGTGGCACTGATGGCGGTGATGGTGGCTCTGATGGCGGTGATGGTGATACGGATTACGGTCTGTTTGATGCGCCTCAGTCGCGCTGGTCTTATGAAGATCTCTTTGGTGAAAATGCTGATGAAAAACTCGAAGCTCAGATTGAAGGTGCTCGAATAAAGCTTGATGAAGCTATAGAAGAGGTTCGCTCTATCTTTTATGGCTCGGATTTAGATCTACGTGCTGGCTCAGCGGTGGATGATTCTTTTACCGTTCGAGGTATTCGCGTTAATGGCGGGCTGTCTAACTTTCTGAGTATATCGAACCTGATGTATTCCGTTTTTATCTTCATGGCAACGATGCTTGCTCTGTATATCATTTTTAGAAGGGACTGATTTCTATGGATTGGTTAGTTCAATTTTTTGATTGGTTGGGTAACGGCTTTGTTCAAATAAAAGAGTTTTTTCAGTTCTTACCCGAAATTATCGACGCCTTTTTTATCATGTTGGCGAAATGGGCTGTGCTTGCGTGGATCAACATCCAGATCCACACGGTGCAATTTGGCTATGCCGTCGCGCAAGAGGTGTTGGCGGACTTTGACGCCTATGGCCTTGTCTCTACGGCGTTCAACTCGTTGCCTGAAAACATACTCGTTGTCGCCAATGCCTACGGGGTGCCGCAATGCATTCGCATCATCATGGATGCCATTGCTACGCGGTTCGTTTTGACCTTCATGGGGTGGTGATATGGCTATCTCTTTTCGCTACGGCCCGGCCGGTTCTTACAAGAGCGCCGCGGCTATCTGGTTTGATCTACTCCCGGCATTAAAGGCCGGTCGCCTTTGCTATACCAACGTCGAGGGGATGCAGCCGCTTCACATCATAGAGAAACGGCTCAACACCCGGTTCCCTGAGTCCACCAAGCTAGTGCGGATCAGTTCGCGAAACAGTGAAGGCATTGAGCTTTGGCGTAACTGGTATAACTGGCTCCCCATCGGCGCTTTCGTGCTGCTCGATGAGGCACAGGACATCTTCGGCGCGGCCACCGGCTTTAAGATGGTGAGTTACCCGGCCAAGCCGGTCGAGAACTTTCTTCATCACTTACCGCCTGACCACAAAACGCTGTTCTATAGCCGCTGGGTGCCGGTCGAGTCCATCGATGATGGTGAGCTCGATGACACCGGCCGCACGCAGTTTGATGACAATGGCCGCTTGCTGTATCCGTTCGATTTCAACGGCGCGTGTATGCGTCACCGCAAATACAACTGGGATCTGGTGATGTGTACGCCGGACTTTAAGCAGATCCCAAGTGAAGTGAAGGGTGTGGCCGAGATCGCCAAACAACACCGCTCGAAAGACTCCTTTAGCCTGACACGGCGCAAGCCCCGGATCTTTGAGCATCACCCGACCAAAACCGTTTCTGATCCCGCCAAAGGGGATTTCACATACCGTCAAAAGGTGCCTCTCGATGTCCATCTTCTCTATAGCTCCACAGGTACGGGGCAAGTTACGAAAAGCGGTGCGCAAACCTCGATCCTCAGTTCGCCGCGCGTGGTGCTCTCTCTGGTCGGCGGTGTCGCGGCCATTGCGTACTTTGTTTGGTTTCTTATTGGTGTTTTTACTGACGACAAGAAACCGGCTACTGCCGTTGCTCCGCCCGTGGCTTCATCGATGCAAACGGATGTTAGCCCCCCTGGTCAACGTGTTGACCAAGGGTGGCAAGATCCTATTGGCCTTTCTTATCGGGGTGATAGTGCTCCGGGTGATCCTACGGCTCTTAGGTCTCCTGCTTACTTAGCATCGTTTTACCCGGTTAAGCCATACAAAGAGATCTACTTCACCGGCTATTCCGAAGTCCGGTCATCAAACCGGTTTGAGCGGCTCACATTATTTAATGTGGTAACCGAACACGATGTGTTTCCAGTGACATCAAAAGACTTGGCCTTTTTCGGCGTGTCCGTCATCCAGTATTCGGATTGCGTCATCAAGTTGAAGAAAGGAGAGTTAGAGCGTTTTGTGGGTTGTATGCCTTTTGATGACCGGTTCCCAATAATAGAACAACCGCAAATGGCACAGTTACCCGCACAAATGGTGCCGGTTAATGTGGAAAGCCCGATAAAAATGTAGCAATGCGCCCGTGACGGTGTAGCGCAGGCTCCAAGCGAAACGTCACGGCGCTTTGATGTTGGGTGGTGGGTTGGGATTCGATGGGCTTTTAAATGGCGGTGTATATAACGCTTATTACATTTAGTTCGTTATTGACTCTTTATATTCCAAAAGGTGATCAAAACAAGTCTAAATAAAGTACAATAATAAGTCACGCTCGATTATAATGTATATATAGAAAGTTAACTGACAGGGAATTAATTATGAACGGACAACGTATATTAACTCAAGCCCAAACTGTTACTTCTTTGCCATCCGGTATTATTCGAGACCATGATTCATTTCTTCGTATTTCCAGCGTCGCAGCTAATGACGAAGTCTATTTAACAGGAAAGAACGGTCAATGCTGGGTCGTTCGTGGCAATCGCGCCATACCCGTTAAAACCTCCAAAAACTCCATCTTTGTGGTCTGTCGTCGTCACTTAGAGGCCAAGTAGGGCATTAATGCCCTACGCCACACCCGATGGCCGTAGGCCATGTCAGACCGCCTATTGGTCGTAGTGATACAGTAAGCCCCGCCTCACCCGTCTAAATCGGACGTCACCCGTCCACCACACCCCGTCCTGCCAAGCCTGCTCTTCAGTGACAACTTTCAAGCAAAGCCAGTCAATCCAGGGTCGTTAGACAAAAGAACGTCACAGCAGCGAATTCACGGCTTTTCAGCGCCCTACTCCCATTGGCCGTCAAAGCGTACGCCACCGGCTCACACCATATGACAGGCAGGGTATGCGCCCCCCCTGTACTAATAGGGGGGGAAAGACAACCAACCTATTTAACAAATTTGCTAGCTGGTAAAATAGAGATTACCGATTCGGCGCTCGGTCTGATTTTTTCTTTCGGAACTATTCTTAGGAATGTATTTTCAGCCAGGTCTAACAGTGGTTTTTGGTCTTGTACACTTACTCCCATTTTCACTAGCTGCAACTTGTATATTTGCATGAATGTTGGGAAAGATATTTTGGATAGGTCTACGATGCTTTCGAACATTACGCCAACAACGACACTTTGACATACCTGTGTTAATGCCGAAGTGTTAACTCCATATGTATAGAGGTATGTATCATATCTAGTCATTCCATATTCAGTTGGTACTATGAAGTAGTCTCGCATTTCGGAAGACATTCCATGCCCAGCCCCAAGCATTGTATCAAGTGCTCCATCTACTAATCCAGATATGCCATTTACAAATGTATCACCGTCGTCAGCTATGCCCATGAAGTTTGATATAGATTTTCTCACGGCGGTTCCTATATTTGAACTCTCGCTATGAAATACGTGCTCTTCAGACTTCGACCTAATAATCACATCAACAGGCACTCTTTTTCGCTCATCGTCCCCAGATAGCCTTATACTCTCTTCAATTTGTGTTGTCGCATTTTTTGCCTTCTCGACTGCGTACGCGCGAAGCATTGTTAACTGCTTGATAACTTCATCAGCAGTCTCATCCTGATTATCAATACCGTCTATGATTCCAGTTATGTTACCCATTGTTCACTCCATTGAAACTCAACAAGATATGATTAAAAAGATCCACCACCGGATTCAACATAGCTTGAAAGCTTGTATTGTGGAAGTCTAATCAAATGAGATTTGGACATTGTTAATCGGCAGGTGCCAAATCAAGTAACTGTTTATTAAGAGATAATTATTCTGTCATCCGAGTCTATAACTTCTTCAAGTAGCTTTTACGTACGATGTCCTCGACTATGACGCTTTGACGTTGGCCCGATAAAGTGGACGCTTTATTGCTAAGCAGCATTGCCCCGACACCCTTCAGGTAGGCGGTACCAGTACAACAACTAGAGAGACGTGGTCAAAATGTAGTCCACTGACTTTCATTAACTCTACAAGCTATTGATTCTGATATCATATTTCGTCAGTAAACAAGAAGCTTCGGCTTCCTTTTGTTATATGTGGCCAATGGCGCACTGCACAAGCTCTCTTGAGCCATAGGCCACCATACCGTTTATCCTGCCCTACTGGTGACTGACAATCCTTGCCCGAACAGCTCAGCGAAAAGACGCCCCTTACACCCAACGGATCGCATGAGTGGGCCAAGGGGCGTTCTGGAAAGTTATCAGCAAACATGCTGTCCCCTCATTATCTCAGGGCAGAGTAAAGATCACACTGCCCTCACAATCCACGAAGGCGCCGACAAAGTGCACGCGCAAGTGATGGTGTGCAGCAACGATTCGGAATGATGGGGTACCCTACTAAACAGAGAAAACGGATCAAACGTCACTACGAGGTAGAGATTTGCAGTTTCAACTCGCGCAAGCACAAGACCAAGCGGCGATAGCCCAGCTCCACACCCAAAGCTGGCAGGAGAACTATCGCGCTATCCTGGCTCAGGACTATCTACAGCATCGACTGGCCCAAGAACACCAGACACTGTGGTCACAGCGTTTGGCCTGTGATGATCCCTCGCTGCTGATCCTAATAGCAATGGCGGAGGGTAAGCTGGCCGGTTTTATCTGCGTCCAGGCCGGCCAAGATCCCAAGCTGGGTCATTATGTTGAGAACCTCCATATCCACCCGGATTTTCGCCGACAGGGCTTAGGCAAGGCGCTGCTGCAACAGGCCCAATGCTGGCTTAACGACCAGGATCCTGCTCAGGGGCTCTACCTGCATGTCCTAGCGGGGAACCCCAAAGCCATCGCTTTTTATGCCCGGCTGGGTGCCTACCAAGTTGAAAACGCCATCTGGGATGCGCCCTGTGGTACACAAGTACCCGAGTTCATCTATCGCTGGCACGCCGGTACACAGATCTGATCCTCAGCCCGCGCTATAGCCATTTGGAGCATAGGCAAGCTGCTCGCTAACCCAACCCCACGTGCCCGCTATCGGCCATGTTCCGCTCTGCAGCCGCCCGATTGCCCTGCACCAACGTCCGGTGATAAAGCTGACCGCATCGCCCCCAGTGCACGACCATTAAGCGCCTGATAGATTTAATTTATTTGTGCTTTTTCGGCGGAATTGTGGCTGGCGATGCTTTTCAATGTTCCACAGTGGCGCTACTGTTAGACACAATATTCTTCCCTTAAACAGGACGTTGTCATGTCGACCCTTATTACGTTAGTGGTTCTCGCCGTTATCGCGCTGTTCGTTATCAGTATCTACAACAAGCTGGTGACACTAAAAAACCGCCACCAAAATGCGTTTTCACAGATCGAGGTGCAGTTCAAACGCCGTTACGATCTGATCCCCAATCTGGTGGAAACCGCCAAGGCTTACATGAAGCACGAAAGCGAAACGCTGGAAGCGGTGATCGCCGCGCGTAATCAGGCGATGGCCGGCCTGCAAGCCGCCAGCGCCAACCCCACCGATGCAGCCGCCATCGGCCAGCTGGCCGGCGGCGAATCCGCTTTGATGGGCGCGATGGGCCGGCTGAATGTAGTGATGGAGGCCTATCCGGATCTGAAAGCCAACCAAAATATGATGCAGGTGTCGGAAGAGCTGACCTCGACCGAGAATCGCGTCGCTTTCTCCCGTCAGGCGTTTAACGATGCCGTCACCGCCTACAACAGCTATAAACAGCAATTTCCACCGGTGATCTTCGCTGGCATGTTCGGCCATGGCCAAGATGCCTCCCTACTCGAGTTTGAAGACAGTGCAGAGATCCAGGCCGCTCCTAAGGTTCAATTCTAAAGGCGCCGCACAATGGACTTTTTTGCTCAACAGGATCAGGCCCGTAAACGCACGGGTCAGTTGGTCTTCCTGTTTGCCTGCGCGGTGATTAGCATCGTGGTATTGATCAATGCGCTGATCGCAGGGCTTATGATCGGCTCATCGCCGCAAGCACAACGTGATCCGCTCACAGCCCTGCTCGATAGGATGTTGTCACTGGACGGTGCAATGATCTCACTAGGGATCATTGCGGTGATCGCACTGGTCAGCCTGTTTAAATGGTTAGCTCTGCGCAGCGGCGGCAGCGCCGTTGCCGAATCCCTAGGAGGCCGGCGGATCAGCCCCAATACTGAGGATCCCGACGAGCGTCGCCTGCGCAATGTGGTCGAAGAGATGGCACTGGCGGCAGGCATGCCGGTTCCACAGATCTACCTGCTGGATCATGAGAATGGGATCAACGCCTTCGCCGCAGGACACGGCCCGGCCGATGCGGTGATCGGCGTCACCCGCGGCTGCCTAAAAAAGCTGGATCGCGACCAACTGCAGGGCGTCATGGCCCATGAGTTTAGTCATATCCTTAATGGGGATATGCGACTGAACCTCAGGCTGATGGCCATTTTGGCGGGGATCATCTTCCTCAGTCAGATCGGCGAGTTGATCATGCATGCCGGTCGCGGCAGAAGCAAAGATGCACAGAAGATCGCCATTGTCGGCATCGCACTGCTGATCTTAGGCTGGATCGGCACCCTATTCGGCAAAGCGATCAAAGCCGCGGTCAGCCGCCAGCGAGAGTATCTTGCCGATGCCTCCGCCGTGCAGTTCACCCGCAACCCAAGTGGGATCGCCGATGCCTTAAAGCTTATTGGGGCCGACAGTCACGCCAGCAATATCGAGCACCCGAAGGCATCAGAGTCCAGTCACCTGTTTTTTGGCTCATTCAAATCGCTGTCCAGCGCCTTTGCGACTCACCCTCCGCTGGAAAAACGGATCTACGCGATCCAGCCTCAGTGGGACGGTCAGTACGCGTCCGTAGTCAAACAGATGCAACAACGGACCGAGAGCACGCCCCCAACCCAACCACAGACCAGCAGCACACAGGGGCAGCAAGCGGAGCGTCTCACCCAGCTACTGACCGGCGCCCTGCTTCTCGACCAATTGCCCCAACCCATGCAGCAGCGTGCCCATGAGCCGGAGGATGCCAGAGAGTTGGTATTGGCACTGTTATGGCCGCGCCATGGTGGCGAACACATCGCGGATCTCGACTCCAGCGTGATTGCGGCGATCAACCAGCTCAAGCCCCAACTTGAAGGGCTCACTGAGCAACAGCAATTGTGCCTGGTTCAGTTGGCGATCCCCAGCCTCAATGAGCTGTCTGCCCCGCAAAAAGAGGTTCTCTTGAGTCAGCTCAGTTATTGTTGGCAACTGGACGATCAAGGCTTGCTTCGTTGGTGTGTCTGGCAGGTATTACGCCATTACCTGACCGATCATCACAGCCAGCGCAGCAGCGACAAGCAAATTAAGCAAGCCGCTGCGTGCCTTATGGGGCTGTTGGCCCATGTCGGACACCAAGACATGGTCGCCACCAAGGCCGCCTACCATCGAGGCACCAACAGCTTAGGGGATTATCTCAGTGAATTGCCCGGCTCACCGCAATGGCAGCAAGCCGCGCAGCTGCTGCCACGTCTGAGAGGCGCCAAGCCCGAGCGCAAGCGCCGTTTAATGACGGCATTTAAGCTCTGCGTCGAACACGATGGGCAGATCACCGAGCAAGAAGCGGTGCTGCTCCATTGCCTGGCGCTGCTGATCGATGCCCCGACCGCACAATAACAACCAACATTCTCTATCTCTTTATCTATGTGGGCGGCGCCAGTGTTTTTATTGGGTCAAGCTGGCGCTAGGTCCCTGTAGGGGCAAGACTGACATCTCCCCCTCCGCATTTAGCAGATAGTGGTATTCACAAAACGCCTCACAACTCGGGCATTTCGCCCGAGCATTGAGTACGCACCGATTGCCATCGACGGGCACCAGATCACCATGGATCTCCGGCAATTCGATCGATGCGGCGCAGGCATCGCACTCCGCTCGAAAGCCGTGAAATTTCGCGCCATTGGCAAAGACATGGGGTAACACATCCGTGAGCAGAGGTAACAGAGTCCATTCTATTTGTTTTCGGATCTCCGGTGTCATCTTGGCAACCCTAATATCTGAATGAGAGTCTTCAAGACTAGAAGATCATCGCCTCACTGCCAGTTTTTTCCCGCCCGGACACGACTCTTCGCTTCGCGAAGATCTACGCCTCCTCACCGCAATGCCGGTAAAGCGTACAAACGGTCCGCATTCACTGGCCCGTCACACGTTTCCCATTGTTGAACCGCCATGACTTCGCAATACTAAGCGTTTCACTTATATCAACCAATGGCACGTCGTTAAGCGCGCGCTTTGAAGAAGAAGGAATCCACAGTGAACCCCATTGAGGTGATAGAACTCGAACACGGGCTACACCAACTCCGAGTCAGTCGATTTGGCGCCCACCTCCTTAGCTGGCACTATCAGGGCAAACAGCAGCTGTGGCTGAGCGAGCTCGCCGATCTCAGCGGCACCAAGCCGATCCGCGGCGGCGTCCCCCTCTGCTTCCCTTGGTTTGGCGATCTTCAACCCGGCCCGAGCCACGGCTTTGCCCGAACCAGCCTTTGGCAACTGCACGAACAAGGCTCGGACAAATTGATCTTTCGCCTCACCGAATCCGACGCCACCTTAGCGCTCTGGCCGCACAGATTCGAGGCGTTGCTCTGTATTGAACTCGAGCAACACAGCCTCTCTTTGAGCCTGACCGTGCGCAACACCGATCAACACCCTTGGTCATTCAGCGGCGCACTGCACAGCTATTTCGCCGTCGACGACGTCAATCAATGCCAGCTCCCGGCCATCCAAGGACGTTATCATCACGATAAGCTGAGTGGTCAGCGCCTGCAGTTCGACACCGCGAGGGTCCCGGTTCCGGTCGATTCCGTGGTGCCCGATCTGCATGAAATGACGTTTGACGCATTCACTCTGCGTCACCATGGGGCTGACGCAACCGTGGTTTGGAATCCAGGCCTGGCCGTTGCCGCCAAGATGGCCGATGTCGATCCCGCATCAAGCCATCGCTTCCTCTGTCTCGAAGCCGCCATCGCCATGACCCCGATCCGCTTAGCGCCCGGCCAAACCCATGAGTTACGCCAATGCATCGACATGGGCGCCTGACCATCACGCGGCGCGTTGCCCAGCTCACAAGTCCAGACCTACGATAAACATCGCCGCCTTGGAAACCGCCCCATAACATGGCTTTCTTTCGCACCACAGGATAGGTACTCTTAAGCAACGCGCTTAACAATAACGACAACAATGAGTCAGGCCAGCCCCACCATTCATAAAACTCGAACCCAAGCCGTGGTTGAAGCGCTCAGAGAGCGGATCTTATCTGGTGACATTCGGGCAGGAGAGCCCTTGCGTCAGAGCAACCTCGCCAACGAACTGAATGTCAGCCGGATCCCGATCCGCGAAGCCTTGCTTCAGCTTGAGGCCGAAGGGCTAGTGCGCTTTGAGGCGCACAAAGGCGCAACAGCGACCGAGCTGTCCGTCACTCAACTCGATGAGCTGTTCGAACTGCGCGCGTTGATCGAGCCGGGGCTGTTGATCCGCTCGATCCCCAATCTCACCGAAGATCACCTGAGCCTGGCACAAGACTATCTCGAGCAACTCGAGTCGGCACTGCAACAAGAAAACGCCGTCAACAGCTGGAGTGAGCTGAACTTCTTATTCCATATGAGTCTGTACGCTGGCGCAGACCGTCCCCACACCATCGAGGTTGTCAAAGGGCTCAACACCAACGCAGGCCGCTATATCCGCTTGCAACTATTGTTGGCCGGAGGGATCCCAAAGACCGAGCAAGAGCACCGACAGTTACTCGAGCGTTGCCGCAGCGGCGACAGCACCGGGGCGGCCGATATACTGCATCAACACATTATTGCCTCCGCCGAGGGCGCCAAACGGCTTCTGGCCGGACATGTCGGTAACGTGAACTGAACCACCCACCACCTAAAATAAACATGAGGCAGGAGAAACCTGCCCAGCACTGGAGTAGCCCATGCATTTCGCCGAAATTACCGGATGGGGCAAATGTTTGCCCCCGGCCGTTCTGACCAATCAGGATCTGGCCAGCGTGATGGACACCAGCGACGAATGGATCCGCAGCCGTACCGGCATTGGAGAACGCCGGATCAGCCACGTCGGCACCTCTCAGTTAGCGACTGTCGCCGCCAAGCGCGCGTTGGCCGCGGCGGGCCTTACTGGTGCCGAGCTGGATATGATCATCCTCGCCACCGCCACGCCAGATACCTTAGTGCCCAACATCGCCGCCACCGTACAGGCAGAGATCGGCGCGCAATGTGCGGCGTTTGATATCAACGCCGCCTGCTCGGGATTTCTGTACGGCTTGGGGCTGGCCACCGCCCAGATAAAAAGCGGCCAGCATCGGAAGATCCTGCTGATCGGAGCCGAACGGCTCAGCTTCTACCTCAATTGGACGCTGCGGGACACTGCGGTTCTGTTTGGCGATGGCGCCGGCGCGGTGATCTTGGAAGCAAACGACTCCGAGCAAGCGGTTGGGGTGCTGAGCTACGCCATGCATAACGACCCGGACGGCCGAGAGCACCTTAAGGTCTCAGGCTTTGGCAGTGACATGGACCGCTTCAGCCCCTCAGCTACCCAATTTTACCTGCAGTTTAACGGCCGGGAGATCTTCAAACGCGCGATCGCGGGTATGGGTCGCTTAAGTCAGCAGGTCATGGCCGACGCTGGGTTGGAGCGCGATGCGATCGATCTGGTGATCCCCCATCAAGCCAACGTCCGGATCATCGATACCTTAATCGCCAAGATGGACTTACCCGCCGACAAAGCCTTTATCAATATTGAGCGACACGGTAACACCTCTGCTGCCACCATCCCGATGGCGCTGTGTGATGCCTTAGAGCAAAATCGGATCCAGCCTGGCGATACCCTACTCTCTTGTGCGTTCGGCGCCGGTCTCACCTCTGCCGCCGCCGTGATCAAATGGGGCCAACGCACCACGCCGCTCCAGCGCTCAGACGCCGAATTGCCCCATTGCGATCAGACCGGACTGGAGCTGATCGCCACAGCCGTCGCCCATCAAAGCCAGCAACCCGGCCAATAAAGCGACATGGGGTAAGATCACGACAACAAGGCGCGGTTCCGGCGAGAGCAAGATCTCTCGCCGGATCACTCCATTGGTCCGCCGGAGGCCTCAAGCAACTCGCAGGGATCCCAATATAATCCGGTATCAAACAACTGCGACAGCAGAAGATTGAATTGCGAAAAACTGGTGATCTTCTGCTCCTGTCCAGTAAGACAGTGCCAGATAAAGCGATGACAATTGTTATGCCGCAAATGATAATCGCGATAGGTAAATAACGACGCCACCGCACGTTGAACCGCGTCTTGCTGGATCAACGGGGCATGCAGTCGATCGCAGCAGACAAAGATCCGAGCCCCACTGCGGCCATGCAAAAAACGTTTAGGTGACACCGCCCGCACCAGTCCGCTGCCGTGCAATTCGGCAATGGCATTGCTCCCCAGCCAGATCCCAGTGTGCTCCACCACGCCAAAGACATGACACACCACCACGGCACCTGGTACCGGCACGACCGATCGTTGACCTGGGATCCACTGACTTGGGCCCAACATCAGGCCATTGGCCTGACTGGGTGGACGATACCGCTGAGCCTGCACCTTCTTTCGATACGACCGATATTCCAACGCTGCCGCCGCTCCAGCCAACAACAATAAAGCCGGGACCGCCATACTCTCTCCCCCCAACCGAACTAAAGTACCGAAGCAAACCGCCCCCGTACAATACCGCTGGTGCTGGCACCAAACCTCGCTCAGCCACGCGGACTCAACCCAGCTAATGCACAGGGACCTTATTAAGATTAGTTGTCTTTATCGGTTTTCGATGGCGTAAAAAAAGCACTGAACATATTGGCGGGATTAAGATCCTGCATCCGCTTTAATTCCTGCTGCCAGCGCTGTTGCTGCGACAGCCAACCGACCATCGCCTGCTCCAGCCATTGTCCGGCCATGCCCGTCATCCGCGTGTCATACAAACGGATGATCTCCTCCAAAAACTTATTGGTTAATACCGACTCATGTCCCTCGCTCTCCATGTCCGATAACACCTGAAGCAAGACCTGTCGCGTAATGTCATCGCCACTTTTGGAATCCACCACTTGGAAGGGCTCATAGGATTTGATGTAACCCCTGACATCCAGCAGCGTGATATAGCCTTTGCGGTCGGTATCATAGAGGCGACGATTGGGATAGCGTTTGATCAATTTCATATTGCAGCGCCGAAATAAGTTTCCACCAGTGTAGAGCCTACACTCCGGGCCACCTAGCGCTTTTACACTCACGGCATCGCTTTAAGATGAAGTTTTTTGTGCACCGCACAATTTTGCTTGACGGCTTACCTTCCTGATCATAAATTAGACAGTGAAATTGTGCAGTGCACAATGCCACAACCCAAACCTTCAAGGAGCTATTGCCATGATCAACGATATGAAACAGCAGTTCGACGATGGGCTGCAGCGCACCATTGAGAACCAGGTGAAATTGAGCGAGCTGAACGTACAGTTTGCCAATGAGGTTGCACTGCGCAGCAACTCTTACCTGACCGAGCTCTTCACCGCCGGTGCCGAAACCGGTCGCAGCCTGACCGAGTGCAAAACGCCGATGCAGGTGATTGAAAAGCAGCAGGAGTTTGCCGCCAATTGTCAAAGCAAAGCGGAAAGCTATGTCAAAGCCAATGTAGAAGCATTGACAGCGCTAAACAAAACCGTGACCGAACTGTTCTCCGCCTTTGTACCCACGGCTGCAGCCCCCGCCCCTGCGCCACGCCGCAAAACCAAGGCCGCAGAATAACTGCTCGTCCAGGTAAACCAAAAGGCCCATCGCGTGAGCAATGGGCCTTTTTCGCGTTAAGCGGCCTCGACGGCCTTCGGGGCTTTGCCCGGTGCTCGAACCGCTTTTTTGCCTTTCAGCAACGTCTGTAACTGCTCTTTGTTCTGCGCCATGTGCAGAGAGAGCTGCTCTATCTGTTCATCTGACAAACAACCCGGCAACTCCAAAAAGCCAACCAAGCTCTCCGCCAGATCCAACATTTTATCGTATGCATCGGCTTCTGCTTTACTGGAAAAGGTCATCACTTCCTCACCTTGGCGTTCCACCACGTATTTGACGATTACCGCCATGATCGTGCCCTCAATGTCCTTGAATAGATCCCATGCTAACAAAAGCAACTGTACATAAAAACAGTGTTGTGAGTTAATCTTCGCAGCGAGCCCGATCATCGACCTAAAATTGATTCAGCCCGTATACAGGCACGCTGACAACCTCCTATGGCACAATATCTCATACCCTGAGCCCTTATTAATTAATGGAGCCGACAACCATGCAGATCCTGGTTATCGAAGACGACCCGCTATTATGTCACCACTTAAAAGTCCGCCTCACTGACTTGGGCAATCAAGTGCAAGCGAGTCAAACCGCCGCAGAGGGAGAATATCTGGCCAACAACTATCCGCTGGATGTGGCGGTGATTGATCTGGGCCTGCCCGATGAAAGTGGTTTATCGTTAATCAAGCGACTGCGGGATCAAGGCAAAGCCTTCCCCATCTTGATCCTCACGGCCCGCAATAGCTGGCAGGACAAGGTCGAAGGCCTGAATTCTGGCGCCGATGACTACCTCGTCAAACCCTTTCGGATCGAAGAGCTGGAAGCGCGGATCCATGCACTGGTTCGCCGCAGCTCCGGCTTCATCAAACCCGAACTGCAATGCCACGATCTGACCCTTGATCTGACCGGCCGCCGTGTCACTCTGGCCAATGAGCTGCTGGAACTGACCGCATTCGAATATCAGATCCTCGAATACCTGATGCGTCACCACCAGCAAGTGGTCTCCAAGCAACGTCTGCTCGATGTCCTCTATGAGGATCGCGAGGGCGATCCGAATACTGTCGAGGTCATGATCTCCCGTTTACGTAAAAAACTGGTGAGCGGCGGTATGGACAACCCCATCGCCACCATTCGCGGCCAAGGTTACCGTTTTAACGAATTATGCAGTTAAAAGAGAATTGGCTTACCTATTGCAGCCGCCCAACCATCTTTCGCCGAGTGATCGGCACATCGATGTTGCTGCTCACTCTCGCCTTACTGGCACTGATGGGGGCAGAGCGTTATGACAACCAACGCAACCTCTACAACCAAACCGCCAGCGACCTGTTAACTCAACTGACAGGCATCGGCTATGAGCTGCAGCAAGAGGGGCTCGAGCCACCGAAAAAAGGCGCGATCTTAGCGGAGCAATTTGAACCCGGAGAAAATCTGTTTACGCTATGCGACCAACAACTCAATAGCGTGTTTGTGTCGCAAGCCGTCCGCAAGCGTTCTATCGGCGACCTCTGCGCTCACGTCAAACGTAGCCAATCCAAATGGTCAACCCAAGCCGTCGAGTTAGCGCCCAAACGACATTACTACGTCTACCCGCTTACCATGGAAACGGCGAGCGGTGAAATGCACTTAGTGATCCTTCGCGACGCCAACAAAGCCCAGCGGGAGTTGGCCGCCCGAAATTCATGGATCACCATCAAGAGCTTGATATTGCTACCGGTGATCTTACTGTTACTCATCAGCGGCGCCTTATGGGGCATGAAGCCCCTCAACCGATTAGGCCTCCAACTCCAAGAGATCATCGAAGGCAAGCGCTCTCGTCTGGGCAAACCCGAGGCAACGGAGCTCGTCGGGATCACCCACGCGCTGAATGACATGCTCGAGCAAAGCGAACAGCGGCGGGAGATCTACCAAAATGCCATGAAGGATCTCGCCCACAGCCTCAAGACCCGACTCGCAGCGATCCAGGCGATACTGGATGATCCCAACAGCAACCCCGAGCACTGTCGCTCAGATATGTATGATCAACTCACCCAAATGGACCAGTTGATCCAGTACCAATTGCGCAAAGCCGTCATGGGCCGTCAGGGGCTCTCGACGGAAAAGGTCGCTATCTCCCCCATTGTCCAACAGCTCACCAACATGCTAGACAAGGTGTATCGTGACAAAAGACTCAATTTCATCATTGAGATCGATGATGCAATCCAGTTCCCCATCAATAAAGAAGATCTGATGGAGTTTCTTGGCAACCTCATGGACAACGCCAGTCGCTTCGCGATCACCACAGTCAAGATCCGCGTCGAGCAAGACGCTGAGCAGCAGCTGTTACTGACCGTTGAAGACGATGGTCCCGGCATTGAACCGGCCTTGCGGCAAAAGGTATTAGGTCGCGGTGAACGTGCCGACGAACGCCATCCTGGACAAGGGATCGGGTTAGCGGTTTGCAATGAGCTCAGCCATAGCTACGGCGGACAACTCATCATCGGTGATTCATCACTCGGCGGCGCGGCCATTACCCTCAAGCTGCCCAATAGCCATCATTATGTCGATCGCCCGTGAATAATCTTGCTCCTTAAGCCGGTCTTGATCAGAGTCACGACCGCTTAAGGAGCGCTGTTATGAAGCAATGCATCGCTGTTACGCTATTCCTCGCCAGTTTCAACCTCACCGCTGGCGATCTCATACTGGCCGATAACATTGAGATCCTGACCCTCAACGGCGTACAGGTCGAAAGCTATGACGAACGCCTACCGATCGATCACGGCACCCAAGTGCTCACCATTCGCTATGATGAGCTGTTTATCCCCTCCACCGAGTATCACCAGTTTGTCCGTTCCGGCGTGCAGGTGATTCGATTCGAGGCCCTCGAAACAAAGGACTATTTCCTCTCAACACCGGCGATGACGCTAGAGCAGGCCGTTGACTTTGCAAAAGATCCTGAATTTTTTCTGACGACAGAGCACGACCAAATGATCGACCATCAAGCGTGGAGCCGAGATGAGTTACTGACCTACCTACTCAACCGTAACTAACCGTCACAACTCCTCGGCACCAACCTAGCCTAGCTGTGCGGGTGCTGAGAACTTGGGTCGCTCAACGGCCCCTTGAACGTTTCCCTCCCATCGCCGCCAAAACCCGCTCCGAACGGCTTGGCGTGCCACCGCACACACAAAAGTCGCCGGGCGCGGTTGCGAAATGAGCCATTTCGGTCTTTGCTTCATTCTTAAAGACGCGCACTCATTCAGCCTCAACACTGGAAGCCTTTGTGACCCAATTGCCCGACTTCGACACCCTGATGGCACTGGCGAAACACGATCCGGAGCAGCTCGAAACATTACGTCAACAGCTCATCGCGCAAACCATCCAGCGCTCTTGCACTGATAAGCAGGGACAGCTGCGCGCGCTACAGCATCACGTCGATCAACAGCTCTCCCGCTGCAACACCCCCTATCAACGCATGATCACCGCAGCTTCCTTGATGCACGACCGGCTGCACACCCTAGCCCAAGTCCTGAATGACCCCGATGCTTTTCGTCAGCAGCAGGCCCAAGTGGTCGACATTTCCAGCCTAAAGGCGCGCAAAAACCACGACAAGTAACCCCGCAGTTCGACCATCAACGAACCCAGCTCAAGTCCCATCCTGCCTAACTCTGCTTGATACGCCGCCTTGCAAGAAATTGCATGGCCACAAAACAGCGACATGCAAACGATCATTTTCTGCAACAAATCGATCACGCAAGAAACTTATTGTGTCCGCAATCTCATAACCGGCCATTGGCCCTATCCGTTAGGCGGAGACAATAATGAAGCTAAAACAACTTTTTCCCCTCAGTATTCTATCGTCGGCGCTATTGCTGACCGCCTGTGGAGGCGATATCAATATTCAAGCCGGTGCCGATCAAGCCCCAGATAACGGTAACGGTGGCTCTGGCGATCTCTGTACCGATTATCCCAATGCCTCCGACTGTCAGGATGGCAGCACAGACACAGATTTTGACGCAAAATACCCCTTCTCCACCGATGCTGGCTACACCGTCGCTCAGGATGGCGAGTCCAAGCCGGTACGCCGGATCGAGGGGTTGTTCACCTCGGACACCACCCTGGAGAACGACGTGGTCTGGGAACTGGCCGGTGCGGTGCAGATCGGTGAAGACAACGCCAATTCTGCGGTCTTGACCATCGTTCCCGGCACCCTGCTCCTAGGCGACAGCGAAGGCTACCTGGTGATCAGCCGCGGCTCCAAGATCATGGCCGACGGCACCGCCGATGCGCCCATCGTGTTCACCTCCGTCGAAGGTGGACTGGGTCAGCAAACCGCCCGCGGTCAGTGGGGTGGCCTGGTGCTACTAGGCAACGCCAAGGTCAATACCTGCTCGGATCACACCAACTGTGACATCCCCTTTGAAGTGGGCGATCACCCCTACGGCGGCAACGATGACGATGACAACTCCGGTGTTCTGCGCTATGTGCGCGTTGAAAACGGCGGCTTCAAGGTCAACGCCGAGCAGGAGATGAACGGGATCAGCTTCGGCGCGGTCGGTCGTGGCACCACAGTGGAATACATTCAGGTCGATCTGAATGACGACGATGGCATCGAGTTCTGGGGCGGTACCGTCAATATCAAGCACGTGGTGCTGACCGGCAACAATGACGACTCGTTGGACTGGACCCACGGCTGGCGCGGCTATGGTCAGTACATCTACATCCAAACCGACGACAATAACGCCAACCGCGGGATCGAAGCAGACAGTTCGAAATCCGATCCACTCGGATCTCCCGTTTCCATGCCCTACCTGGCCAACATCACCATGGTACTCGGTGGCGGCACCAATGGTGATGGCGACGACGCCGAAGGGATCCTGTTCCGCGTCGACACCGGCGGTCACCTGTATAACACGCTGGTCAAGGGCGCAGCGGACACCGGCGAGTGTCTGGAGATCAACGATAGCACTACCGTGGCCCGTGCCAATGCCGAAGAGTTGACCCTAAGCTACAGCCTGATCGACTGTGTCGAACCCTACAAAGACACCAAAGACGGCGACGGCAACGTGATCCTGGATGCCGGTCAATGGTTCCTGGGCCAGGATGGCAACATCGAAGGTTCGGCGTTCCTGGACGGCCACCAACCGATGGCAAATTCCCCCGCCCTTGGTGGCGGCCACCCCAACCTGGCGGGTGTGAACACCTTCTTTGACGACACCAACTACATTGGTGCCTTCGACGGCAACCCGGACAATGACTGGACCCGAGGTTGGACCATCGGGATCCACGAAGAGGAGGAAGACGACTCAGCCCTGACCGCACTCGAAGCCTGCCCTGCCGGCACCACCCAGGACGCCACGGATGCCGCCGCCATTGCCGACACCGATCTGGTCTGTGCGCTGGACAGCCTGATCACCAGCAACACCGTGCTCAAGGCCGGAACCAACGTCTGGTACAAACTGAACTCTGCAGTGGTGGTTGGCGGTGACAACACCGACTCCGCCACCCTGGCCATCGAGCCAGGCGTCAAGGTGTTTGGTGAAGACGACGGTTACCTGGTGATCAGCCGCGGCTCCAAGATCAGCGCCGCCGGCAGCGCAGAGCGTCCCATCGTGTTCACCTCCAAGGACCATGCCCTAGGCGACGCCACCATGGCCGGTCAGTGGGGCGGCCTGGTGGTGCTGGGTAACGCCACGGTGAACACCTGTCCCGATGCGAACGCCTGCGACATTCCATTCGAAGTGGGCGATCACCCTTACGGTGGCAACAAAGACGCCGATTCCAGCGGCGAGCTGAGCTACGTCCAGGTGCTGTTTGGTGGCTTTAAAGTCAACGCCGAGCAGGAGATGAACGGGATCAGTTTCGGCGCCGTCGGCTCCGGTACTAAGGTCGACCACATCCATGTCCACATGAATGACGACGATGGCGTCGAGTTCTGGGGCGGTACAGTCAACATCAGCAACGTTTACCTCAGCGGCAACAACGATGACTCGCTGGACTGGACCCATGGCTGGCGCGGCAAAGGGCAATTCATCTACATCACCCAAGTCGACAATGGCGCCAACCGCGGCATTGAAGCGGACAGCTCCAAAAGCGATCCGCTGGGCCTGCCGTACTCCAACCCTTGGCTGTCCAACATCACCATCGAGGTGGCTAATGGCACCAACGGTGACGGCGACGATGCGGAAGGGATCCTGTTCCGGGTCGCCACCCGTGCCAGCTTGCACAACACCTTGGTGAAAGGTCAGGACGATTCCGGTGAATGCCTGGAGATCAACGACAGCACTACCGAAGCCAATGCCGCGGACGGCACTCTGGTGATGACCCACAGCCTGATCGATTGCGTTGAGCCGGTGAAAAACAGCGACACCTTCGACACCCAGGCTTGGTTCCTGGCCCAACAAGGCAACGCCATCGTCGAGTACGGCGCTTTGGCTCTGGCCAATGGCCAGCCCGCGGCGGACTCTGTCGCCATCGGTAGCGGCCTGGATCTGAGCGGCGAAGACGCCTTCTTCCAGAGCACCGACTACATCGGCGCCTTCGACGGCAGCAACGACTGGACCGCTGGCTGGAGCTTCACGCCCGCCCAGTAACACAGCGCGGGGCCCTCGCGCCCCGCTCTCTCCAGTATTTAAGCCGGCCTGGCTGACCCGTTTTCCTAGGCTGGCTTTCGTTGAATAGGACGAACCACTATGAAACCCCAATTTTCCGCCACCCCGATCAGCCGCCATGTGGCGCTAGCCCTGGGTCTGGCTTCACTGTTCGCCCAACCGGCCCTGGCCGAAGACACCAGCAATGACAGCGATCCCATCGAGCGGATCGCCGTGGTCGGCCGCTTACAAAAAGTCGCCTCAGAGGTGATCGAAGAGCGCCGGGAGTTGCCTTTCGTCGCCGATCTAATGGGTGCCGAGCAGATCGGCCGGACCGGTGACAGCGATGCCGCCGCTGCGCTGCGGCGGGTAACCGGCCTGACCTTGCGCGATGGCAAATACATCTACATTCGTGGTCTGGGTGAGCGCTACTCCAGCACCTCGCTCAACGGGGCCCAGGTGCCCTCGCCGGATCCCACCCGCTCGGTGATCCCACTGGATCTGTTCCCCTCCTCCATCATCGAGTCTCTGTCGGTGCAAAAGGCGGCCTCCGCCAGCAAGCCGGCCTCCTTCGGTGGCGGCCATGTGGATATCCGTACTAAGTCCATCCCGTTGGATTTCTTCTTGAAGGCCTCGGTGGCTGGTCAATACAACACCAACAACAGCGACGATCAGCTCAGCTACCGCGGCGGCGACGAAGACTGGCGCGGACGCGATCAGGGCAGTCGCACTGTACCCAGTGATCCCAGCAACGGTCTTCTGTTTAACCGCGACATGACGGTCAACAGCGAAAGCACCAGTCCAGGCTTCAAAGGCGCGATCACCACGGGCAACAAATTTGAGCTCAATGACGAGGGCGACTGGCTGTTTGGTTTTGTGGCGGGTGCCGCGTACAAGAACGAGACCAATAATTTTCAGCGCGAGACCTTCCGCCTGCAACGCACCGACGGCTCGCTGGACACCAGTGACATCATCTTCGGCACCGAAACCGAGCTGCAAACCTCGGGCATGTTCAACATGGGGCTGGAGATGGGCGACGATCATAAGCTCGAAACCTTCACCACCTACCTAAGCGACACCAGCGATGAAGTGCGCCGGGCCTATCGGGAAAACGAAAACTCCATCAATGATCCCAGCCGGGATTTTGAACGCTACAGTATCGACTACGAAGAGCGTTCGCTGATCGCCAACCAGATCCGTGGCCAGCACTTCTTCAGCTATTTGTGGGATCTCGAGGCCAACTGGCAGTACACCGACGCCAAGGCCCGCCGCAAGGCCCCCAACCAGGTGCAATACGACTACATCCGCCGTTATGAGGACGATGGCAGCCTGCGCTCGCGCACCCTGCGCTCGACCCAGGATTCGGTGGAATACGCCTACCGGGATCTGATCGACGACACCGAAAACTACAGCTGGGATCTGGGCCGCACGTTCGTGCTGGGCGATCTGGAGATCACCGCCCGCGGCGGCTACGACTATTTTGAACGGGTACGGAATGCCAGCGGCGATCGCTACACCTTCGATAACCGTGGCTTTAGCAGTGATCAGCTGACTCAGGATTTTGACCGGATCTTCAGCGACGCCAACATCAGTAACCCGGATAACAACTTCCGGGTGGTGAAACAGTCCGTTGAAACCGACGACTACACGGCGGCGCAAACCATCGAAGCCGGATCCGGCGAGTTGGATCTGCACTGGTTCGACAGCGTCCGGCTGACCGCCGGCTTGCGCTACGAAGAGTACCGTCAGGTGGTGCTGGCCTTTAACGAAGACGGCTCCATCTACGACGGTGGCGGTCGCTACGCTCAGGAAGACTTCGTGGTGCTGGAAGACGACTGGTACCCCTCCCTATCCGCTGTCTGGTTTATGAACGACGAGATGCAGGTGCGGGCCGCTGTCAGTAAAACCGTGGTACGCCCGGACATTCGGGAAGTGGCACCGGTCCGGTTCCAAGATCCGCTGACCGGGATCTCAATGATCGGCGATCCCTCCCTGGTCAGCTCCGATATCCTCAATCTGGATCTGCGCTGGGAATGGTACATGGAGTCCGGCAGCAACCTGAGCCTCGGGGCCTTCTATAAAGATCTGGACGCGCCCATCGAGGCGGTGGACAAAACCACGGAAACCGACAGGATCCTGACCTTTAAGAACGCCGAGGAAGGGATGATCTACGGGGTGGAGTTGGAGTTTCATCAGAACTTCGGCTTTATCGATGAGAGCTCCGACATTTGGAACGGCTTCTTCGTGGCCGGTAACCTGACTCTGAGTGACTCGGAGATCACCATTGCCGGTTCCGGCGACATCAACCTGACCAACCCGACCCGGCGCATGATGGGCCACTCGGAATGGGTGGCCAACCTGCAGCTGAGCTACGATTCGCCGAACAACCTGCACAGCGCCACGCTGGTGTACAACGTGTTTGGGGATCGGATCGCCTACGCCGGTACTCAAGGCTTCGATGACGCCATCGAGCAGCCGTTCCACTCGCTGGACTTCACCTACACCGTATATCCCCTGGATTTCATGTCCGCCAAGTTCAAGGCCAAGAACATGCTGGGCGAAACCACCGAATACCAGCAAAACGGTCTTCGGGTGTTCTGGCACGATCCCGGTACCGAATTCAGCATGGAGTTTGGCTTCGAGTTCTGACCGCAACTTCAGGCTCTCAGCCTAGCCTGAGAGCCAACCCTTTTACCCATTCCCGCAGTGCTCAGTTGCAACAACGAACACTGCTCCCTTTCCCTTGTTTGGGGAGTCAGCGCCTACCAACTGAGGGTTCACGCTTGCGGGAATGGCTTTTCTAACGGTTCAACCAGAACCAATCGCTTATCGTCACTTCCGGCATAACCGCCGAGCGCTTTCGGTCGCTGGCTCAGATCCTGATAGCCATTGAACGGCATCGCCTCGAATCGCTCCAACTGTTGTGACTGCTCCACGCCGGATAGGTAGATCGCCACATTTAAGGTTTGCAACGCGGCACAGAGCGTTCGGCAAACATCCTGCTGCAACGAGGAAGGCTGTCCATGAACAAAAGCCTGATCAAGCTTGACGTAATCCGGTCGAAGCGACGTCACGTAACTGAGCTCAACCAGATGCAGCCCAAAATGATTGATGCCAACACGGTAGCCCAGATTTTTCAATTCTCGCCGGAGCTTCTGTACCTTATCCGGCAATGACAACACCGTACGTTCACCAAACTCAAAGGCATAAGCAAACCCTTTGCCCTCCAAATAGCCGGTAAGCCAATGGCCAAAATTTTCATCCTGAAGCGAGCTGGGCATTAACGCAAAGACGATGGGCGTATACCGTACATTCAACGTCTGCGCGTGCAATACTCGCCCACGCTCAAACTGGCTAACTAATCCCAACATTTTGAGATAAGGCATCAGCTCCGCCTCGGACATCCGTCGTTCACCCACCACCAACTGCGTACTGATCTCCAATTGGATCTTATCGCCAGCTGAGTCCAGCACCGAGTACGTCGAATACTCGTATCGCCCGTCATCAATGGCCTGCGACAAAGAAGAGCGCCACTGCTGGCGGAACAATGGCACATCCGTCGGTTGATGGAACCAGGCAAAGTGTCCCGGCTCTGCCAGTGCTTGCACCAATGCATTGTCCGCTTGTGCCAACAGCTCATCCGCGTGCTTCTGCATCATTTTTCGGACCGCACCGATGCCATAAGCCGTTGCGGGATCCGCATCGCTGTCACGATACACCTGAGCGCAATGAGACTTGATCAACTCAACCAGCCGCTGTTGCTCGGCTTCCTGCTCCCGCGTTTGAACAATCAGAAAGTCTTCAGCGCTGATCCGAGCGACCAGCAAGCCGGGATCCATCTCGGCCGCATGACGCAATGCCCGAGAGAACGTCGAGATCAGCTCATCACGGCACTCATAGCCAAACTTAAGCCGGACCGGCTCAAGGAACTTCAGACTGATCAGCATCAACATGCCGCCGGAATTCTCCGTTAACCAAGAGTCGACCCGCTCCATAATGAAGGTTCGGTTGGGTAACTCAGACACGGGATCGGTCAGCAAAGCGCGCTTGAGGCTATCAACCTGTTGGTTATACCCCTCCAACTCCCATCGTAACTTATTGGACAAGGTATTGATGGCATCGGCTATCGCACTGAACTCCTGGCCCCCTAGCAGTCTCAACGGCGTGCCGAAATTTAGGCTACTGAGATCCTCTGCACGTTGTGCGATCAGCTGCAGCGGCTTTAACGAACGACGAAGCACCAGCCCGATCCCCGCCGCAAATACCGCGCCCAGCAGCAAAGCGCCGGCCAATGACGACAACATGCGCTGCCAAAGCGTCTGATAAAGCGGGCTCGCGGTTAGCTCCGCTTCAAGCCACAGCTTGGACGAACTCGCCGTCGCGATCGACAGGCGTACCGGCTCTAACTCAAATAGGCCAAGGTGTTCCAGCAAAGAGGGAAACGCGTTTGAGCTTGGCAGATTATGGATCTGCCCTTGATTAGCGCCGACCACGCGCAATTGTCGCAATATCGGCGACAGTGCCGTGCCAGCCAACAAAGGCTCTAATTGCAGTTGGTTCGAGTGCTGCGCCTGCTGCTGCAATTGGCTCTGCATCCAACGCAATTGCGCTGAAACCAGGGCTTTTTGCTGCGTCTCATCCGCCTTGGACGACAAGACCAAAACCAGCGACAACACCATCAGCGTCGCCGCTCCGTACAACAAAACGCCACGCCACATCAGTTGACGATACAGTGTCATTCCTTTGACTCCTGAAAAACCCACCAGAGTGGTCGTCCCTAATCCACGACCATTTTACTGCTTACTCCGTTACTTAAGCAGTGAGTATACAACACCCGCGCCCGCGTGTTGCGCTTAGGTTAAAGCCTAACTGACGGATCTCACTCAATCCTTTCCGCCAGTTTGCGGTCTAAGCAGGCGCCCACTGCGCGCACCGTTCTTTGTTATTGCCCCACAATGACCGCTCCCATCTAAGCCTCGCCACAACGTAATCAATGCCATAAATGTGACGCGGCCACCGGCTGGCTAAACCAAGCGCGACCCGTTTCATCGTTGCCGCTCCCAGCTCATCGAAGGACGCGCAGCGCGGTTGTCATCAGGCGCTACACTGACACCATCACCCAATGAACGAGTGCAACGTATGCGCTGGCGCAATCGAAGAGCAAGCCAAAATGTTGAGGATCGTCGAACCCGTTCCCAACGAAAACCCCTCGCCAAAGGGGGGATCGTCGGCGTACTGATCCTCTTAGCCGCCTGGTACTTTGGCATCGATCCCAATCTCATCAATCAAGTCGCTGGGCCACTCCTTGACGTCCCATCCGGTAACACGCACTCCGACTTAAGCCCAGACAGCGACCCACTCGCCCAATTCACTTCCGTCGTGTTAGCCGATACCGAAACCTTCTGGCAGCGAGCGTTTGCCGAGCAACAACAAGAGTATCAAGAGCCGACCTTGGTGCTGTATCGAGGGGCGACTCAAACCCATTGCGGTACCGGACAAGCCGCGATGGGGCCGTTTTACTGCCCCGCCGATCAGACCATCTACATCGATCTGAGTTTCTACGAGGATCTCCGCCAGCAACTGGGTGCGCCCGGCGACTTCGCCCAGGCCTATGTTATTGCCCACGAAGTCGGTCATCACATCCAAACCCTGACCGGGATAAGCCAAGCGATGCATCAACGTCAACAGCGGATGTCCGAGGCAGCCGCCAACCAGGAATCGGTCAAACTCGAGCTGCAAGCCGATTGCCTTGCGGGCGTCTGGGCCAGCTACATCGATCAGCAACAATGGCTTGAGTCTGGAGATATCGAAGAGGCGATGCAAGCCGCTGAAGCCATCGGAGACGATCGCCTGCAAATGCAAAGCCAAGGCCGGATCGTACCCGACAGTTTCACCCACGGTACATCGGCACAACGACTCCGCTGGTTCCAGCTCGGTTTCACCACACACGATCCCAGCGCCTGCGATACCTTCAACGCCAGCGAACTTTAAAACAAAAGAGGCTTCCCGAAGGAAGCCTCTTTGTCTGTGCTGGCAGAGCGTCACTTACAGACGGGCAGGCCACTCTTTATCGGCGCGCTCTTGCAGGAAGGTCGCTTTTTCCGCTTCGAATCCATCCATATCCATACCCAGCGCTTTCTGCGCCGCAGACTTGCTGGACAGATCAGGCAGGGCAACCGGTTGCTCAACACCCTGCTTACTCAGTACGGTATCGAGCTCAGCTTGGGCCTGCTTAGCAACGTCCATTGCCTTATCCAACAAACGGATCGCTTCACCCGGGTTGTGCGCGTGGATGGCGTGAGAAGCGGTGGCAAAGTCCCAGAACCACTGCGCGTGACGGATGTGGGTCAAGGCTTGCTTCATCTGCGCTTCGTCCGCGCCGGCATCCCAAGCCGCTTTCGCCTGGTAATGCGCCTTGATCACTTCGGCTTCCACCAACAGCTTAGACTCGGTGATCTCGGCTTTGTTGGCCTTCAACACCGCTTCCATATCAGCTTGGCTGTCATGACAAGAGGAGCAAGACTGGTCGAAGTTGTCCAGTGCGCTGCCCATGTTGTGCTTGGAGTATTCACGGCCTTGCTCGTTCTTCATCTTCGGCATGTGACAGTCGATACAGGTCACTTCCATCTCACCGTGAACACTGGTCGCCCAGGTTTCAAACTCCGGATGCTGCGCTTTGAGCATCGGTGCCTTGGACACGGAGTGGGTCCAGTCAGCGAAGCCAATGCCATCGAAGTACGCCAGCGCGTCTTCCGCCGTCAGGCCATTATCCCAAGGGAACTTAACCGTGTTGTTATTGGTGGCGTCAAAGTAGTACTCAACGTGACACTGACCACAGGTCTGCGCTGCCTGAATGTTGGCAGGCTGATCGTCAAACGTCATGTCGACCGCCGCCATCGCGCGCTCGGCATAAGGACGGGACAGAGCAACCGCAGAGGACTCGCTGTCGTGACAATCGGCACAACCGATAGCGTTGCCGACTTCGTCGCCCCAGGCGCCCCACTTTTTACTGGCAAACGCACCTTCACCTTCGGACTCGATCAAGCGTGCCACATCCGGAGTCTTACAGGACCAGCAGGACGCAGGCATCGGCCCATCCATGTCGCCCATTGGGCCAGCGGTACGCAGCGTCTGTGTCACATCCGCCACCGCATAGTAGTGGCCACGAGCCTTGTTGTAGTCCTTGGCAAACCCATAGCCGCCCCACAGCACGACCAAGTTCGGATTGGATTCGAGCAGATCAACAATGTCACTGGTTTCAGCGGCTGTCGCCCAGGAGGCGTACTGATCCGGGAACTCAGCTTTCCAGGCTTCGTTATCGGATTTCACCGGTTTCGCCATGGCGACGCCGGTCATACCTGCCATCACCATGGACAGCATCAACGCGTTCATTTTTTTCATCATCATCCTCAGAGTTCGCATTTAATCAGCAAGCGAATTGAGACTGAGCATAAAAAACTCGTTAACTCAGAGGCATACCCCTAAAGGGATAGTTGACGTAAAATCATGGTGAGATCACACTTCTTGGGCTCTTGGCTGGGCCCGAAGCCCAGCCAAGAGCCCATTATCACGCCTAGGGCATGCAATGCATCACGCCCGCTTCAGAGAAGACCTGGTTATGTCCGCAACACCGTCTCCCCCCAGCGCCGCATCAAGCGCCAGCACGAACTGGTCACTGTATCTGGTCCGCACCCGCACCGGTGCACTCTACACCGGGATCAGCACCGACGTTCAACGTCGCTTTAATGAGCACCAACAAGGGGGCGCCAAGGCTGCGCGAGCCTTGCGGGGCAAAGGTCCGCTGCAACTGGTCTACCAACAGCACATTGGCAGCCACAGTGAGGCGTTAAAGAAGGAATACCGGCTAAAACAATGGAATAAAAAACAGAAGGAAGCGTTGATTAGCGGGATCAGAACGCTTGACGAGCTATAACATCGAGATCAAACATCTCCGTGTCACACCACCCCTGAGCCAACTGAACGCTGTGCTCAAATCGGGCAACAGAGCGAAACCCTAAGCGGGTCAGCAAACGCCGACTGCCGTCATTATCGACCCCGATCAACGCCACCAGACGGACAAAGCCTAACGGCACTAAGCTTTGCTGGATCAAAGCCCTCACGGCCTGCAGCGCCAAGCCCTTACCCTCCTGCTCAGGCAACAGCATAAAGCCGATCTCTGCGGTCGCCTGAGTCATCGGCAACTGGCGCCAGCCGACGATCCCTGCGCAGCCGCCATCCGCTTCAATAACCCAGCAGCGCCATTGAGGATCCCCTCGGTGCCACTGAGTCAGCCGCTCAGCCAGCAGAGCGCGCACCTGCTCCGCCGTCATAACAGCACCTATATGACGCATTCGCGCAGGATCTTGATACAAATCACGCAGCAAAGGAAGATCATCGGCTTGCAGTGGACGAAGGGACATAACTTACACATCAATCAACGGGGCTGCTGCGGCAAGGCGACCACGGTTCATAGCAACTTAACCCAAAGGACGACTTAATAGAGTGCGGCCTCCCCCTCCGGTCGACTCTTTAAGATCTTTAGAAACCACATGTATTGATCCGGATGGCGGCTGATCAATCGCTCCATCTGCCGATTGAGTAAATGGGCCTCAGCCAGCTTATCCATCCCTTCCATCTGCAGGGGGGCGTCCAACTGCAGTTGCACCTTATTACCCACGAACCCGACGCTCAGCGGTACCACTTCGGCCCCAGAGCATCGTGCGATCCGACTGATCACCGGTAGGGTGGCTTTTTGGCAGGAGAAAAAGGGCGCAAACTCACTTTGCTCTTTGCCATGATCCTGATCCGGAAGATAGAACAAGCTGTTGCCCTGCTTCAACGAACGCACAATAGCGCCGATCCCCATATTCCGGTGGTAGAGTGTCCCACCAAAACGCAGCCTTTGCCGACAGGCAAACCAATTGAATACCGGGCTGCGGTGGTGCTTCACCATACCGATCATCGGCAGCCCGGTCATCGCCAACCCCGCCGCCGCGTACTCCAATGCAAACATATGCGGCACCAAAAACACCACTGGTTTGCGGGCATGTCGCAACGCATCCAGATGCTCGATCCCCTGGATCTCGATCCGCTGCGCGAGGTACTCACGACGACGCAAAGCCAACTCGCCCATACCCACCACGGTGCAAGCAAAGCAGTGCAACAGCCGGTGTAGGATCTGCTCACGCGCCTTCTCGCTCAAATGGGGATAACACGCGGACAAATTTCGCCTAGAGATCCGGATCGGTTTACGACACAGCCACTTGAGCGGCCGAACCAACCCATAAGCGAGCCACTGACGCACCGGCAAAGGCATAAAGGCCAGCACTGCCAACACCGCTACGGCAAGCCAGGCCGGCCAGTGTACCGGCGCCAGCATCTTTAACGTGAAATTAACGTGATAACTTTGTGCAGAATGAGGTGAGGTCATCCCTGGCCGTCCTGGCTATATTTTTGCTTTTATTACCCTTACCTTAACGCAATCCTAACAACTGCAACAGCCATCCTCTCTGCCACGAATACAACTCGGCCCGCACAACGGCGGGCCGATAATTCGATATTTATCCGGTTTACGCTTACGACTGAGCGCGCTTGGCCAAAGTGTAGGGATCGATCTCTCCCTCCGGCCGGCTACGCAGGATCTTCAAGATCCACATATACTGCTCCGGGTGGGGGGCGATCATCGCTTCGAGCTCCTCATTCATGCGCCGGGCATCAACCGCAGGATCGCCACTGGGCAGATCCAACATCGCCGGGCGGATATGACCCTCATACAAGCCGGTTTCCGGGTTATAGGTTGCAAACAGAGGCACCACAACCGCCCCGGTCGCCTCGATCATCCGACCCAAACCCGGCAGCGTGGCCTTGTATGTAGCAAAGAACGGGACATATTCGCTCTTGGCCATGCCATGATCTTGATCCGGCAAATAATACGCCGTATGGCCGTCGCGCAAGGCCGCAAGCATCGCTTTTATGCCATGCTTGCGGGTATACATTTTGCCTTGAAAACGGTTGCGGCCCAACAACATCATCCAATCCAACATCGGGTTCGGATTGGGGTTCATCATGGTCGTCCAGCGATGGCCCCGAGACGCGATCAGCACACCGGGAAACTCAATGGCCCAACTGTGCGGCACCATTAATACCACCGGCTTGCCCGCATCCAATAACGGCTGCAGATGCTCCTCACCACGCAACTTTATTCGCCGCTCCAGATAACGCGGGCTGCGTACCGCCAGCGTTCCCGTCGACAACATCACTTGCGCGGCCCGTTCAAACATCCGATCCAAGGTCTGCTCGACCGTTTGTTCGTCCCAATCAGGGAAACAGGTTTTCAGGTTAACCCGTGCGCGAAAGCGCGCGCCACGCGAACGACGTCCAACGCTGCGACCCAGCCAGGCCGCAAACCGATCGCGTAATCGAGATGGCCAAAAAGCCAGAAACAGCGCGAACAACAAGCCCAACCACAACCCCCAATAGCGGGGATGCAGAAAAGACCATTGAAAGTGGGGTTGATGGTGATCAGAGGTCACAGACGCCAAATCAGCTCTCCTACTGCACCTGCTGCAGGTCTAAAACACCAAACACAGCAGAAAAAACAACGTCATTAAGGCGCAGTAGTCTAGCCACTCAAGACCCGAACGCAAGCGTAAAGCCGCTAGCCTGTGATCTATCAGGTCGGACGAGGTTTGCACCGAGGCGCCCATCGGCCCCCCTAATAACCGAGCGCAGATCCATAAGCAAACACGCGGCGGTGGCTGCGATAGCGGATCCGCATCAACCAAGTGTAGAGTCCTCGCCCCCCCAGCAGCACCGCAACAAACAGCCAAAACAGGGGCGGATGCCACGACACCATCCCAGCGGCCGACGCAACGTGAACAAAGGGGAGAAATTCATAAACGCTCTCAGGCCATATCCCACCGCGGGCGTCACTATCTTGCCGACGGTATTCAGAGCGCATAACCCAAATCGTCGCACCGCAAAAAAACAGCAACAACGAGAACAATTGGCCCATACTGCCCAGTGGGAACCAAGTGATCAAAAAGATCCCTACGGACAACAGTGCGAAAGGCTTCGCCTCATAAAAATGTTTAGCCAACATTCACTTCGCCTCCTTGCTCGGTGATGATTGCAAAACGATTGACAATTTTATCTTGCCACCGTAAACAGAGTACCACTGAACCGTTCGAATTCAACTCAATGCGGCGACTCGCCCATAACGGATCCCAAATGCGCACTCATCGTCCCCGTGTCGGCATCGGCATCATCCTACGCCGCCATGATGGCAAGATCTTACTAGGCCAACGGCGCGGCAGTCACGCCCCCTATTGGTCTATCCCCGGCGGCCACCTAGAGCTGGGCGAGACATTTGAGCAGTGTGCCATTCGTGAAATGGCTGAAGAAACCGGGTTACAGATAGAAGCACCGCAAGTTATCGCCGTCACCAATAACCTAGAGACGTATCAACAAGAAGGGGTGCACTCCATCTCGGTATGCCTGCTGGCACACCATAATGGTGCGCAGCCCAGCAATCTGGAGCCCGATAAGTGTGCCGGCTGGCATTGGTTCGATCCCCACAGCCCACTGCCGCAGCCGCATTTTGACGCCAGTCGTCAATCCATCGAGTGTTACCTTTCCCAACAATTTTATCGGCCATTGGACACGTAAAGGTGTGCGGTTCTGCCCGCTCTATCGAGCGTATCGCCATGCGTGAGTCAGTGAAAAAGGAGCCGCCAGCAGACACGGTGAAACCCACCAACGCTATCCGCCCTTAGCGCCCGCTCGCTACCGCCCGCACCGGCGCTCACAAACGCATGGCATACCAGCGATCACACCCACTGTGCCCGCTGCATCCCCAAGGCGCGTCCAGTTCGCGAAACCCCAAGCTGCGATACAGTTGCTGGGCTTGCGTCATCGGTCCGTAGGTCTCCAAGTAGCAATACGCGTAACCGCTTTGACGTGCGTAGTGGATCAACCTAGCCACCAGTGATCGACCCGCGCCCAGCCCCCTTGCCCCGGGCGACAAGTACATCTTTTGCAACTCGCAAACCGACTCCAAATGGCATGGATAAGGTGCCACGCCACCGCCGCCCAGCAGTTTGCCCTTGCGCTCAACCACTAAGTAATGGCTGCCTTCCTGACAATACACTTCACTTAACGCGTCTAATTCTGGGTCGGCCCAAGCAAAGCCCGGTTGATTGGCGCCAAATTCGGTCAAAGCCAAACGGATGATCTTCGCGATCTCAACGTTATCCACCACCTCAATAGGACGTAACTCAAAGCTCATAAATCCCCTTGCTTAATCGATCACCACCCACACCAATCAAACACAATAGCACGAAGTATCTCAAACATTTTCGTCACACCAAGGCGCCAATGTGAGGTGTCGCACCCACACCTGCCCCCCACTTGCGACCAATGCCACAAAAATCAAACAAACCCTACCTAACGTAAGGAAAATCAATTCAAACCGACAAGATATTCCGAAGCCATTGACCACATTATTCAAAACCGATACTTTCCGCGCGTCGACGCAAAAAACAAACGATAAAAAGATAAAACAACGACCAGTGGACAGCTCAATCCTGGCCGCAGCGTGATCCAGATCACGCTGCGCGCAACTTGCGGGTAACCAGAGCTCACAAACTGGTACCATTTGGCCACAACAATACCCCCCCTTAGGGCGCACTCACTTCGGATCTCAGCGCATGGAATATGACATTGCTTTTCTTGCCTTTATTCTGACCATGGTGCTACCAGTCAAAGTACTGCCTTGGTTATTCATCGCCATGATGGCCTATAAAGGCTACATCCAGATGAAAGAGAAACGCTCCGAACGTGATCGCCAGCGCCGAATGGCGCAGTTGGCTGAACGCCGCAACCCGCCCAAGCCGACAACAGAGAGCCAAATGATCCCTATCTCAGCCGACCACATTTTGCGGTCGCGACTGGGCAGGCGATAAACGCGCCTCAGAGATCCTGGCCGCAATAGCCAGAGGCGATCCAAGCCAGCTTGGATCGCCCAAGCGCAAACAATCTCCCACCGCACAGCCCATAAATTAACCTGGCATCACCCCTCGCTTTCGATCCCGCACGCTCGCCCCCACGCTGCAGCTTCCTGCAGGAGCTCGGCAACCCCTTCAAGCCTTGCCCGCATCCGCTCACTGCAACAAACATGGTTTCTTATTAACCAAACCACTTGCCCACTTGCTAAAAGTATGTCTACATATGTATACAGCCTGTTAAGCAAGGAGCGACTTATGCGGAAACATCCGGTTAGTGCTCGGCTCGATGACGCCGACTACGACTTCCTGATGGGGATCGAATGGAACGGCGCCACCACCCAAAGCGAAAAGCTGCGTGAACTAATCAGCTTTGCCAAACTCTACGCCGAAGGCCAACGCAACAAGGAACAAGCGCTGGCGCTGGCCGATCAGCTAATGGCGCCTCTGCGGCAACACCTCGCCGCGCAAACCACACCGACGCCACTGCTGCAACAACTGTCCGTGCATCTGCCCGCCCTCATCGCGCCGGCACTGCTCCCGCAGCAAGACAGCGCAGACAGCGAAGCTCAGATCCTCCGCGCCAGCGAAGCCTGGCTGGATACCCTACTGCGCCTGACGTTGACCGATCCCTGCCCGGGCTCGGAGTCGCTCAGCCAAGCCCGGGCCAGCCTTGCCGGCTTGGCACAACACTACCTCAAGCACGTCGCGTCAGACGCGCCCGTACCGCAATAATCGATAAGGAGCATCATCATGAATGAAGGGATCTTCAGCCGGATCTCACGCCTGGTTTCCGCCTCGGCAAACTCATTGGTGGACAGCGTAGAGAACGCCGCCCCGGAGTTGGCCATGGAAGGCGCGATCCGTGAGATGGAACAAGCCACCGACGAGCTGCGCCTGGAGCTGGGTAAACTGGAAGCCGGAAAACACCTAGCCGCCAAACAATATCAGTCCGCCTCTAACGAGCACGATGATCTGGCCGAGAAACTGGCGGTTGCCTTGAGCGCAGGCCGGGATGATCTGGCCGAGGCCGCCATCGCCCGTCAGATGGACATCGAAGCGCAGCTGCCGGTGCTGCAAAAAGTGCTGGATGAGAAGAATGCCGATCTGAAAGAGACCGAAGGCTATATCGAGGCGCTGCAGGCCAAGCGGCGCGAGATGCAAGACGCCCTTAAGGCATTCCGACAAGCTCAGCAACAAAGCTCGACAACCGCCCACACCGAGCCCACCGGCAGCGCCGAGCACGCCGCCAATAAAGCGGAAGCCGCGTTTGATCGGATCATGGCGCGCCAGACCGGGATCGAGCCCAACGCGCAACCCAAGGATCACGCCAAACTGCAAGAGCTCGAATCCCTGGCCCGACAGTCGGCAATCGCCCAGCGGCTGGCGCGCGCCAAGCTGGACACCCAGGAGTCCTAAATGCTCGAGTTTCTGTTTGCCGAGCAAAACACCCCCTTTATCGTCGCCCTGTCGCTGATGGGGCTGATCGCGCTGTTTGAAGGGGTGGCGAGCGTACTCGGGTTTGGGATCTCCTCCGCCATCGATGCGCTTTTACCGGAGATCGATCTCGCCCCGGATGGGCTGGAGGTTTCCGGCGGTGTCCTCACCAGCGTGTTGGGCTGGTTGATGATCGGCAAGGTGCCGGTGCTGATGATCTTGGTGCTGTTTCTGACCCTGTTTGGGATCTGCGGCTACATCCTGCAATACAGCCTGTGGCAGCTCACCGGCTGGCTCGCACCGGGCAGTTTGGTGGCCATACCCGCCACGTTGGCCTCACTGCCGCTGCTGCGCGCCGCCAACAAGCAGATCGCCCGCGTGTTCATCAACGACCGCTCCGAGGCGATCAGCCTAGAGCAGCTCATCGGCAGCGTCGGCGTGATCACCGTCGGCATTGCCGAAGTCCGCTCCCCGGCCCAAGCCCGGGTCAAAGACAAATTCGGCACCCAGCATTACATCATGATCGAACCAGACAACGAGCAATGGGCCTTCCACCAAGGCGAATCCGTGCTGCTGACTGAGTTTGACGGTCAAAATTTCAAGGGAATACCCCCAAAAAGTAATCACTTACAATCAATGGAGTAAATGGACTTATGAGCGCAGATCTGCAGTTTGTTCTCGTCATCGTCGGCAGTGCCTTCGTCGCCCTGCTGGTATCGGGACTGATCTTTTCCCGTCTCTACACCCGTGCCTCGAAAGAGCTCTCCTTCGTCCGGACCGGCTTTGGCGGTCAGAAGGTGATCATGAACAGCGGCGCCGTGGTTCTGCCGGTGCTGCACGAGGTGATCCCGGTCAACATGAACACCCTGCGTCTGGAAGTATCCCGCAAGGAGATCCAGGCGTTGATCACCAAAGACCGCATGCGGGTCGACGTGCTGGCGGAATTCTATCTGCGGGTAAAGCCCGATCTCGACGCCATCGCCAATGCCGCCCAAACACTGGGCCGCCGTACGCTCGATCCAGACGCCCTAAAGGACATGATCGAAGGTAAGTTTGTCGACGCACTGCGCTCGGTGGCTGCCGAAATGAACATGGATGAATTGCATGAGCAGCGCGCCCAGTTTGTGCAGAAGGTACAACAGGTCGTCAGTGAGGACTTGCTTAAAAACGGCCTGGAGTTGGAGTCGGTATCCCTTACCGGGTTGGACCAGACCAAGAAAGAGTTCTTTACCTCAGACAACGTGTTCGATGCCGAAGGTCTGGCCAAGATGACCCGCTCAACCGAAGCGCGGCGCAAAGAGATCAACGACATCGAGCAGGAAACCGCGGTTGAGATCGAGCGTAAGAACCTAGGCGCCACCCAGGACAAGCTCGAGATCGACAAACAAAAACGCTACTCCCAGCTGGAGCAAGAACGCGAGCTGGCCATCCGTGAAGCGGAGCAAAAAGCCCTGATCGCCGAGCAGCAACACAATCGCGAGCGCGAGGCACAAGAGGCAGCGATCACCGCCGAGCGTCAGGTCGAACAGGCCCGCATTGCCGCCGAGCAGCAGACCAAATCCGCCGAGATCGCCAAAGAGCAGGACATTCAGACCAAGGAGATCGAGCGGGATCGCCTGCTCAAAGAGCAAGACATTCAGCGCCTGAAAGCGGTCGAGTTAGCCGAGCAGGAACGCGCCATTGCCGTTGCCGAGAAATCGCAGCAGCAATCCTTGGCCGACAAAGAGGCCAACCAAGCGCGCGCCCAAGCCGTGCGTGCGGAAGAGGAGGTTGTCACCGCCCGAGAAGTCGAAAAAGCCGAGCGGGATAAACAGATCGAGATCATCGCCGCGCAGAAAGAGGCCGAACGTCAGGCCACCGGCATCAAGGTTTCCGCCGAGGCCGACAAAGCCGCCGCCGAGGATCGTGCCGAAGCCCGCAAGATCGAAGCCGACGCAGAGGCCACCGCCATCAAGATCCAAGCCGAGGCCAACCAGGAGCAATACCGCATCGACGCCGAAGGCACCCGCTTGATGAACGAAGCCCTCAACGCCCTGTCCGAGAGCCAAGTGGCCCTCAAACGAGTATTGAGCCTGCATGGCGCCCTGCCGAACATCATCCGCGAGAGCGTTAAGCCGATGGAGCGGATCGACGGCATGAAGATCATCAACATCGAAGGGCTGAACCCCAGCACGCCGGCCGCGCCCGGCAACAGCACAGGCGAAAGCGCCAGCTTGCCCGAAGCCCTGGTCAACAGCGCCCTCAAGCATCGCGCCCAAGCGCCGTTGGTCGATAGCCTGCTCAAAGAGTGTGGCCTAGAGAATGGGATCGAAGGGTTGACCGACACCAAGCAATAAACGCCGCGGGGCATCGCTCGGGTGCCCCGCTTTTCAATGACCGACAGCAAGGAGAGCTTCATGAGCTATCGTCATCGACAACCCGGCTACCTGATCGTCGCCGTACTCGGGCTCGCCATCGCCGCCATCGCCTTCAAGGTGCCCAGCTCGACCGGGCTGGCAGGCGCCGTCATCGCCTTCCTGGCGTTAGTACTCCTGCTGTTTTCCAGTCTCACGGTGACCCTAACCTCAACCTCCTTAACCTGGCACTTCAGCTTCGGCTTCTGGACCAAGCGGCTCGCCCTCAGCGAGATCGTACAGGTAGAAACGCGCCAAACCCCATGGTGGTATGGCTGGGGGATCCGTCTAACCCCTCATGGCTGGCTCTACAATGTCTCCGGTCGCCACGCGGTCAAACTGCACCTTAAGGATGGTCGCACCCTGCTGCTGGGCACCGATCAACCCGAACAACTCCAGCGCAGGTTGCAACAGGGCCTGACGCACCATACCTAGCCCGGTGCCGACAGCACCACGCGCAGGCTTATCTGACACCAGCGCACCTCAATGCGCTGTAAAATCACTTAAAAAACCACTACTATCGGCCCTTTTCGGTTGGCATAAGCGACGATGAAACTGAACTTCGATGCGGGCTCACTGCTGCTCAGCGGCGATACGTCCGCCCTGCTCCACCAGCACGTAGAACATCTGGTGTTCGACAGCCGGGTCGATGCGTGGCGCGCGCCCGCCTGGACCTACCCTGCGGTGAAAGCGCAGTTGGCGTCGTTGGGCGAACTCGACGATCAGGTGTTTGATCTCGAACCGCTTACCGTACCGGCGCAACTCGACGTCACCCTACGCGACTATCAGCAGCAAGCCGTCGAGCGCTGGCAAGCCAACCAGCACCGAGGATTGGTGATCCTGCCCACCGGCGTTGGCAAATCCATCGTCGCCGTCGAAGCGATCCGTCGCTGCCGTCAACCCGCGCTGATCGTCCTGCCCACCATCGATCTCATGGTGCAGTGGGCCAGCCAACTGGAGCAACATTTCCAGCAGCCCATTGGCGTCTACGGCGGCGGCAGCAAGGAGCTGCAGCCGATCACCGTCATCACCTACGACTCCGCCGTGTTGATGATGGAATACATCGGCGATAAGTTTGGCCTGATCGTGTTCGACGAATGCCATCACCTGCCCGGCGCTATCTACCGCCAAGCCGCCGAGCTCAGTCCGGCGCCCTACCGCCTCGGGCTGACCGCCACGCCCGAGCGCACCGACAACGGCGAGCACCATCTGTACCGGCTGATCGGCGAGGAGATCTACCGACGCGACATCCACGACTTCGATGACGGCGTCCTGGCCCAATACCAGACCTTAGTGATCGACGTCCCCATGACCACCGAAGAATCCGCCGCCTACCAGCAAAACCGCCAGCGCTATCTGGACTTCGTCCGCAGCCACCGGATCAGCTTCGCCTCCCCCTATGGCTGGGCCAATTTCCTGCGCTGCTGCACCCAAGCCCCGGATGGCCGCGAGGTGCTGCAAGCGTATCGGACCCAAAAGGAGATCGCCGCCGCCAGCGCCGCCAAATTCGACAAACTGTGGGAGCTGATCAACCAGCATAGGGGCGAGCGGATCATCATCTTTACCGCCTTGAATAAGCTGGCCTATGAGATCGGCGAACGCTTCCTATTACCGGTGATCACCCACCACACCAAAGCCGCCGAGCGAAAAAGCTTTCTGGAGCACTTTCGTCAGGGCGAATTGACCGTACTGGTCACCAGTAAGGTGCTCAACGAAGGGATCGACGTACCCGAAGCCAGCGTCGGGATCATCGTCTCAGGCTCCGGCTCGGTACGCGAGCACGTCCAGCGCTTAGGCCGGATCCTACGGCCCTCCGCCGACAAACAGGCGCGCCTGTATGAGCTGGTCAGCGCCGGCACCTCAGAGATGAACATCTCCGAGCGCCGTCGCCAACATCAAGCCTACGAGGCCGCACCGAACCAACCCACAGAGCAGGGGCGCCAATGCTGACCAAAGATCTGCTGTCCTACAGCCTCAAATCCACCCGGATCATCCCCCACTTTATCGACGTGGATGCGCCGCCCTTATTGCAGTTCGCCGAACAACTTCTGGCTATCTTCGACGCCGATAGCGGCAAGACCCGCGAAGCGATAGAAACCGAAGCCGAGCTCTACCTGCAGGGCCAAGCCGATCTGAAGTTTGCCAAAGGCCTGTATAAGATCCTGCTCGATCACGCCAACTTCACCTTGGCCGAAGACAACGCCGGCCCGCGCCGCAGCGCTATCCTCACCGCAGCCGCGGCACAATTGAAAGGCACCGCGCCACAAACGCTGCAGCAATATCGCGATGCCGTCGCCGCCCAGAGTCAACAAGTGATCGACACCCCGCTCTATCCCGATCTGCCCGCCTTTGAACAGCTCACCCGGATCAAAAGCTTCACACCGCGACAGTTGCTGCAGCGCTACAACATGGCACAAGTCCAGGCGCTGCTACTCTCCACCCAATCGCTAACCCTCACCACCAATGACATGTCAGCCGCCAATCTGCGCCGGATATTTAAATGCCTGAAGTTCTTTCGCCTATTGGCCGAGATCAAACAAAGCAAAGACAAAACCACGGTGGTGATCGACGGTCCACTGTCTCTGCTGGAAGGTTCGCGCAAATACGGCCTGCAGATCGCCTCCTTCTTCCCCATCATCTGCCTGCTGGAGCAGTGGCAGATCAGCGCCAAGGTGCAGCCCAAGCGGGCGGTCAAAACCCTCAAACTGGACGAAAGCGCGCAGTTGATCAGCCACTACCGCCATATGTCCGCCTACGTCCCGGAAGAAGTGAAGCTGTTTGCCAAACACTTTGCCGACACCGTCGAAGACTGGCACTTTGTGGCCGAATCTCCGTTTCTGAAACGGCCCAAAGGCCGACTGATCTTTCCCGACTTTACCCTGCAGCACCGCTCAGGCGTCATCGTCTACCTAGAGATCTTTCATCGCTGGCACCGCGGGCCGCTGACTCAACGCCTTGAAGAGCTCGAGAAAATGAAGGAGCCGCTGATCCTCGCTATCGACCGCTTCCTACTCAAAGGCGACTGGCAAGACTCCATCGACAGCCTCGATAACAACCGCCACTTCCTGTTCAGCGAATACCCGACCGTCAGCCGTCTCAAGAAAACACTGGACGGCTACTTAGCACGTGAGTCTGATCAATCAGTAGGCTTTTGATATCCATTACCGCGCCAAAGGCAACATTGTTCCCAATTCGGTTGCCGGTTCGTTCCGGCAATCATGGGCTTTTACAAAAAGTAAGCCATCACCAACATGACGCTCCCTCGGCAACACCTATAACAACCTACATCTCAGTTTCCGCAGGGGAAAGACACAATTACCCTGCTCGAACCGAACGCCGACACTCCTATTTACCACTGCCTGCTTCGAAAATAGTCTAATTATAATAAATTTTTATGAATGTGTTTTCCTTCAGTCACACTGTCATATTTTACATTGGAAAATATGTGTAATTGCGCATCCGTTAAAATCGCCAACAACAAGTTTAAAGTTTGAGTGAAATTGGGGTTAAGCATTCACTCGTTCGCAATGAGCAAAAAATTTCAAATGTCCTGTTTTATACGGAAAATCACTCTTAACATGACTATGAAAAACAAGTAGTTAAAACACATAGGATTATGACTGCGGGAAAACCACAGAGATTTGTGTTTTTAATAAGCCATTGATTAGCCAGTTATTACAAATCACTCCATGATAACTTTACAAATCTCATGCTGACCTCTAACTTTGCTGTGCATCGACTAACGATGTTGAGATGCACGTAAGGCTTCCTTGCAACAGTAATACTTGAGCGGAGCTCTACAGTGCTATGGAATTAATTTGGTTAGAAGGGAATTTAGCTATGAGCACAATTGATTGGAACGGTGGCCAAAGCATTAGCTTATCTGGTGGTGATACGGCGGTTTGTGAGACACTAAAACAAGGTCAACTCTACGCAGTATTTCTATATAATGGTGCGGGTGAAGATGCCGACATTATCGTCAACGTAAATATCGGTAACAATTATGCGCCCAAGAAAGTAACGGTACCTGGTACGACTGGTAACAAGGGGCTCGCTGCATTAGCATTGATCTCAGGAAGCAACTCTCAGACTGTTTCTATTTCTATAACTAGCCAGCAATCGGGTTCAAAAGTAGATGCTTGGTTGGGTAGCGTCGGAATGCCAACAAATACTTCTGGCATTGAGAACATGGAATTGCCAATCGATGGTCAAACTCAAGCTTACGGTACGCGTGATCGCTACTATGCAGTTCCGGAAAGCCGTTGGTATCAATTGACTTTAAATAGCCCGCAAAACCAGTTTATTTCCGTACAATTTACCGAATCATTTGCTACCGTATTTATCAATAATCCTGTAGCCGATCCCGGCAATACGATCGTGCCTGTCGGTACCGTAAAAATCGATACCGACTACAAAATTGTAAAGGCAGACAGTGGGCAGCCTCAAACAATTATGTATGAAGATCAAGGTAATGGTCGTCAGAAAGTTTGGATGAATGCTGACAGTCAGCAAAACTCATCCAGCTCAACCATCGTGGCGCAGTATTTGTAATTCCGCTTTAATACAGCAACCATGATTAGATAATGTCAAAGCTTGTCATGCAGACGAAGCAACGACCAGTCAGTCACGTTCGAAGAAAGCTGATAAAAACCAGTATCGGCTTTCTTCTTTGTGGTGTGTCTACCGGACGTTTGCCCATTGACGCTTATGCTGAGAATTCGGATCTTGAGGCTGGTATCATAGGATGGGATGATGGCCGCTTGTTAGAGTTAAACTATGGTCAAACCGCTACTTGTACGTCGTTGAAGCAAGGGCAACTCTACGCGGTCATTATTTATAACGCCTCTGCATCAGATCACGACATACCGATATCATTGGTCTGGAGTAATTCTCAACTTCCAGAGAACATGACGATTCCAGGCACTAAAAATGCTCAAGGACCCGCTTCTGTGGTGCTCGTTTCAGGGAATGATACAGCGACAGTATCTATCTCAATATCAACAGCTTCAAATGCAACCGTTCAAATGTGGATTTTAAGTGTCAGTATGCCATCAACCCCAAGGCAAAACTTAGATTACAGACAGGTTAAAGAGGGGGTGGAACTCCCGTTATTAAAAGCCAAAAACTACTTCGCTGTGGCCAAGAGCAACTGGCACCAAGTAACAATAGAAAACAAGTACAATCAAGCATTTATTCTACAGATCCAAAATCACCAAGCTATCATATACATTATTAACCCTACGAAAAATCCGCAAGTAAACGTTATTCCTGTTGGAACAGTGAAAGAGGGAAAACACTATCAAATTAAGCGCCCAAACAAATTGGAACAACCCCAGCGCCTGCAGATCTTATATCAAGGCAACGGCAGCCAAGTCATATGGACGAGTTTATCCAGCGAACAGAACTCCAAACACACAAAGCTTATACTACAGGCACTGCAAAGCAATAATGGCTCCCTGCCCGCTTTGCCATTTAACAATACCCACGATTACATCGTATGTAGCAAAGTAAACGAAGACACAAGTATCCAGCTGTCTGAACGTTTCGATATTTACTAAGAAGACATGCCATGAGCACCACGTGAGGCTTTCGCGGCGGCGTTCACATCACCTGAGACTGATAGCCGCACATCCCATGAACGCAAGAGAGGTGCTGTGTGTCCTCGCCCCATGACGGTCATGCATATCTGTTGACCGCTGCATCGCCGCAACGACGATAACGTCGAATTATCAAATTAATTCCAAATGATAATTTCAAACAATGCTGGCGCCTCCATATACTCTCCTCATCAACAACGCATCACGTATTACGGATCGAGATCAGGAGTAAATTATGAAGATGAGCCACGTAGGTATCATGGTCGGCGACATGGACAAAGCGGTTGAGTTTTATACCCAAGCGCTGGGCCTCAAAGTTGTTATGGGCAAGAGCGAAGTCATCGAAGAGCGTGAGAGCGCGATCGGTCGTATGTGCATCGCCGTCTTTGGCGAAGGTTTCAAAGGGTTTAATATCGCCCACCTGCTGACCACAGATGGGATCGGCGTTGAGCTGTTCGAGATGAAAGATCGTCAAGAGCGCCACGAAGTGGATTTTTCACGCATCGGGATCTTCCACTTCTGCCTGGAAACCGACGACTTTGAAGGCGTGATCGAAAAGACCAAACAGTTTGGTGGCAAGGTCCGTATGGACATCATGCGCTACCATCCCGAAGACGACAGCAAACCCGCGAAGATGGTGTACCTGGAAGACCCGTTCGGTAACCTGTTCGAGCTGTACTCCCACTCCTACGCAGAAACCTATTCCTCTGAGTACGAGTGAGCGAAACGGCGGGCGCTTCTGTCCACTCGCTCAATAGCCGTCGGTTCAGATCTCGCACCAGCCAAGTGCCCCAGACAGAAAAGGCTGCTTACCCATGGGTAAGCAGCCTTTTTTACATTCAACTGAACTAGCTCATAACAGCGAGCGCCGTTAGTACGCGCCGATCTCCCACACGGTCACAGAGCCGCTGATCTCATTCCCCACCAACAGCAGCGGGTTGCCCGTCGCGCTGTCTGCGCCATCAACAAACACTAGGCTTTCCGGCGCCAGATCGCCTATCCCATCCTCGGCGCTGAGGCCCTCAGTCAGATCGTAACCGTTCACCCGCGCGCTGTTGACAGCGAGATCAGCGATCGATTGATGATCGACAAATTTTGCTCAATTTAGGCTTGAACGATCTCGCAATACCGTCAATCTGATGGCATGAAAACAAACAA
>NZ_BAABJZ010000090.1:0-55045 GCF_039543565.1 Ferrimonas pelagia
AGCATCATTGGGCTCGGCTTCCTTGTCGGCCTGGTTGGTTTGGCGATTGATCAGATCGCACTTTGGAAGCCGAGTTCCCTCCAAATCTGAGAACTCAGTGATCTACATTTCGGAACAGTTATTTAGCCGGCGGCTTTTTGCTGCTGACCCTGCACGGTGCCGGCAGCCTGTCATTGGACAGCAAACTGAGTCAGTGATAAAGCGCGCGGCTTGCGGCACTCTTGTCGCTCCAGCGCCCTCTACCGTGTGCGGGTGGCACTGTCTGGTGGCAGTGACGAGTTCGATTCTATCGGTTAAATCATGGCCACGCTGGGCGCTTGGGGTGGCGAGATCCCGCCTTAGCATCGAGAAAGGCGGACAGATTGGAGGGCGTGATGGGACAATTAGTGAATGGGGTGTGGCACGACGTTTGGTATGACACCGAGCGTCATCAAGGGGAGTTTGTGCGTGAGCAGGCTCAGTTGCGGCATTGGGTCACCCAAGATGGTCGTCCGGGGCCATCGGGCGAGGGGGCTTTAAGGCGGAAAAGGGGCGCTACCACCTGTATGTGTCTTTGGCCTGTCCCTGGGCGCATCGAGTGCTTATCTTCCGTGCGCTCAAAGGGCTGGAAGCGTACATCGGCGTCTCTGTGGTCAGCCCGGATATGTTAGCGCAGGGCTGGAGCTTTGAGCGGGCGGCGGGATCGACGGGCGATGCGTTGCATGAGCGTCAATTTCTGCATCAGATCTACACGGCCAATCAAGCCGATCACAGTGGGCGGGTGACGGTGCCTGTGCTGTGGGATACGCACACCGGCCGCATCGTCAACAACGAGTCGAGCGAGATCATCCGCATGTTCAACAGCGCGTTTGACTCTCTGACCGGCAATACCGACGATTATTGGCCCGAAGTCTTGCGAGAGGCGATCGACGAGATCAATCAGTGGATCTATCAGGATATCAACAACGGCGTCTATCGCACGGGTTTTGCTACCACGCAGGTGGCGTATGAAACGGCTTTCCGACGCTTGTTTGCTGCGCTCGATCGCGTTGAGCTGCGATTGGCGAGCCAACGCTATCTGCTCGGCGCGCGGCTGACGGAGGCAGACTGGCGCCTGTTTACCACCTTGATCCGCTTTGATGCGGTCTATTACGGCCATTTCAAATGCAATCGACAGTTGCTGGCCAGCTACCCCAACCTGTCGGGTTATGTCCGTGAGCTGTATCAATGGCCGGGCGTGGCGGACACCGTTAACTTCGACCACATCAAACGTCACTATTACTACAGCCATGACATGATCAACCCGACCCGCATCGTGCCATTAGGGCCGGAACTGGATCTGAATGAACCCCATGATCGTGGAGGGATCTAGCTGCTTAGTCGGTGATTTGTACTTTAAACTTAACGGTCACTTTATAGAGTATAAGCTCCACCTTGTTGTCGGGCGGATCTAACTGAGTCAACGGCAAACGTAAAACAATATAAAAAGAGGCCGGCTTTCCATGTCATCACTTTCTCACCTTTCGATTGGTCGCAAGCTCAGCCTGTTTCAGGTGTTGTTTGTCGCTCTGCTGTTGCTGTTCTTTGGATATGGCACCTATTCATCAATACAACGGACTGTGAGCGATACCGATGCGCGCTTGCAGGGGCAGGTCGAGATCGCGGCGGGTTTGCTGGCTGAATACCTGGTTTTGGAACCGCAGCTGGGGCGTGAGGAGGCGCAGGCGGCGGCAAAGGCGGCCATCACTGCACAGCGATTTGACGGCGATAACTATTTTTGGGTACTGGATCGCCAAGGTAGTCTGTTGGTTCATCCACATCGGCCGGACAGTCTAGGGCAGGACATGCGGCGGGTGACCGACGGTGTGGGGCATTTTCATTGGCAGTCGATGCTGGACGTTGTTCGGCGTCAGGGGGCAGGTCAAGTGATCTACCATCTGCAGTTGCCGGGACAGCCGGTTTTGGAGAAGCACTCATATGTTCAGCAGGTCGAGCCTTGGGGCTGGGTGATCGGTGCCGGGATCGATACGGTGGAGATCGACGCTGTGATCTGGCAAGCGGTGAAGGAATTAGCACTGGTTGGGATCTTGGGCATCCTGTTACCACTGTGGGTTGGCTGGGCCATTCGGCGGGACATCGTTGAGCCCGTGCATCAGTTAGAGCGCTTTTGTCAACGTTTGGCGCAAGGGGATCTGCGTCATGAAGCCTCGGCGTTGGACGAGCGCCGGGATGAATTGGGTATGCTGTCGCGTGCATTGGGCAAGGCACAAGATGACTTGGCGACCTTAGTTAAGCGGGTCCAGCTGGCGGTAGGTCAGAGCCGTCAACAGGCTGATTTATTGCTTAGCCATAGCCGCGCGAGTCAACAGCAGGTTGCGACTCAGCAAGATCAGTTGACTCAGGTGGCTTCGGCCATGGAACAGATGAGCCAAACGGTCGCGCAAGTGGCTAAGCATGCCGAAGACAGCGCACTGGGGGCTCGTGAGCTCAACGGTTCGAGTCAGCAGGGACAGGCGATCATGCAGCAGGAGCAGCAGAGGATCGAACAGTTGGCTGAGGTGATCCAATCCAGTGCGGGTCAGATCGAGGCTTTGCAAGCCGGAGTGATGGCGATCAACGATGTGACCGCGGTCATCGATGGGATCTCCGATCAAACCAATCTGCTTGCGCTCAATGCCGCCATCGAGGCGGCTCGCGCTGGTGAGCAGGGCCGCGGATTTGCCGTGGTGGCGGATGAGGTGCGTCAGTTGGCGAGCCGAACCCAGCAGTCTACCTCCCAGGTCAAGTGCACGGTTGAACGACTGCAGGGGGATGCCGGTGAGTCAGTGGCAGCGATGCAGCAGAGTCGGGAGTTGGCGGTGAAGGGCGTTGAGGATACTCAGTCGGTAAGCCAAATGTTGGCTCAGATCGGCGAAAGGGTGGATCTTGCCAGTGAACGGGCATCGCAGATCGCAACGGCGGCTGAGGAGCAAAGCGTGGTTGCGGTGCAGATCAACGAAAACCTCTACTCAATCAATGAAGCCGGGCGTGAAGTCGTTCGACTGGCTTCTGAACTGGCCAGTGCAAGTCAGGCCATGGCGGAGGAGTCGAGTGGTTTAGATCAGCAATTGGCCGGTTTTAGAGTCTAGGCAGACTAGACTTAAGGGGTGTTTAGGTTGATGGCCCGGTCTGGGCTCGGAGGTGCTTATGGGTGTCGCCATTCGTGTCAGTGATTACCTCAACAGTCTGGGGATCCCCTATTCCCTGGTGGCTCATGCCCACAGTCAGTCGGCAACGCAGTCGGCGCTCAGCGCGGGGGTGCCGGTACGACAGACCGCCAAGGCGGTGATATTGGAGGATCATGAAGGCCGGCGGATCATGGCGGTTTTGCCCGCGGGCAACCGGCTGATCGTCCGCAAGCTGGCCGAACAGTTGGGACTGGAGTTGCATCTGGTGCCAGAATCCCGTCTCAAGGGCGCATTCGACGATTGTGAACTTGGCGCCTTGCCCGCAGTGGGGGATCCCTACCATGTGCAAGCCGTGTACGACGATCAGCTCGGTGAGGAGCAGGAGATCTATATGGAGGCGGGGGATCATGAACATCTGATCCGGCTCAGTCATCCCGCCTTTCTGACCGTCATAGCCAACCATGCTCATGGTCGGTTCAGCATCGATCGTAGCGCCGATTACGGCCAGCCCAAACGGGGTTGGGACTGGCAGTAACTTGATTGTTTAGAGTGGCTGGCGTATTTAGTCGCCAGCCTTTTCAATGCGTTAAGCCCGAACGAGAGTATTCAAAAGCGCTGATCTATCTCAACGTTAAAAGTAGGTTGAGAGGGTAAGTTGTGGATCCTTTAACAAGAAATGCGAAGGATCTCTCTCGTCATGGTTACACTTTCTCGTCTCTCATTGAGCCGCAAGCTGAATCTTCTGCTCTTGCTGTCGGTGATCGCCACGCTGTCACTGTTGTCATATGCCGCCTGGTATACGACCAAGGACAAGTCATCGGAACTGGATAAAGAGATCGCCAGTGCTGTGCATCTGGCGCACTCTCTCGTGGCGCAGTATCAAGACCGCGAAGGGGAGCTTGGGCGGGAGCAAGCTCAGGCGATGGCGCAGGAGACCCTCAGTGGCCTGCGGTACGATGGTGATAACTATTTTTGGGTCGTGGATCAGCAAGGCACCCTGTTAGTGCATCCGATCCGTCCAGAGCAGTTGGGCCAAGATATGCGTCGGGTGACTGACGGCCAAGGTCATTACCATTGGCAGCAAATGTTGGATATCAGTGCGCAGCAAGGGCAGGGGTTTCTCGACTATCAAGTTATGCTGCCTGGCCGGGCGGCGCAAGAGAAGCATGCTTACGTGCAACACGTCGAGAATTGGGGTTGGGTGATCGGCACTGGTGTTGATGCGGTGGATCGTACCGCCTTGGTATTAGCCGTCATCATCAATCTGGTCTGGGTTTCTATTATTGCCACTCTGGTGACCCAGTTGATCAGCCATTTCATTCGTAAAGATATCGCGACGCCCATTGCCGAGTTGGAGGAGGTGTGTGATCGATTGGCGGATGGCGATCTGCGTCCTATGCACCCGCACCTCAGGTTGCGCGGGGATGAGCTGGGGCACCTGGCTCAGGCATTGGGTAAGGCGCAACAAAATCTCAGCTCCTTACTTGAGCAAGTGCAGGGCGCTGTCTATGGCAACCGCGAACAGGCTCAAGGGATCGCCCAAGCGTGCCAGGCCAGTCAGGAGCAGGTCAATCATCAACAAAGTCAGCTAGAGCAGGTCTCCACTGCCATGAATGAGATGAGTGTGACGGTCTCTGATGTGGCTAAAAATGCCGAGGAGACGGCGATGCACACGGATGCAGTGACCCAGCACAGCGTGCAAGGAGAGCATTTGATGATGAAGACGGAGCAGCAGATCACCGAGTTGACCCAGCGGGTCCGCACCAACTCTGAGCAGATCGCGGCACTGCAGCATGGGGTGACGGCGATTAATGAGGTGACCGAAGTGATCGATGGGATCTCCGATCAGACCAACTTGTTGGCCCTAAATGCGGCGATTGAAGCTGCGCGCGCCGGTGAGCAGGGGCGTGGCTTTGCGGTGGTTGCCGATGAGGTGCGTCAGCTCGCAAGCCGAACCCAGCACTCCACCTCCGAGGTGAAGCAGACCGTTGATCGTCTGCAGAGTGATGCCGGCCAGTCCGTTGCTGCAATGGCGGCCAGTGTGGGTCTGGCCGAGCAAGGGGTTTCGGACACGCACGCCATGGCGGAAGCGCTGCATGAGATGATCGGACTGATCCGTCAGGCGAATGAGCGCAGTGCACAGATCGCAACCGCGGCGGAGCAGCAAAGCGTGGTTGCCGAGCAGATCAATCAAAATCTGCACAACGCGAGTGAGGCCGGTATCAATGTCAGTCGCTATGCTGATCAGTTAGCTCAGTCCAGTCATGCGTTGCTAGCCAATGCCGGGGAGTTGGAGCAAAAGCTGACCAAGTTCAGGCTCTAATCAAGCTGACTCGTGTCATCCGATACCGCATAATGGCGACATATCTCAGGAACGAGGCAGGGAATATGCTCGCTGTAATGCAGAGTCGGTTGGATGCCTATTGGCGCCTGGCGAGATTAGATCGGCCGATTGGTACCTTATTGCTGTTGTGGCCAGCGATGTCGGGCTTGTGGTTGGCGGCCGGCGGTGTGCCGGATCCGTTTGTGGCTGTGGTGTTCTTTGTGGGGGTTTGGCTGATGCGGGCCAATGGCTGCATCATCAATGATTACGCCGACCGCCATCTCGACCGGCATGTGCAACGCACTCGACATCGGCCGCTGGCCAGCGGCGAGATCAGCAGTAAAGAGGCGCTCATGCTGTTCGCACTGGTGGGCCTGGTTTGCTACGCCCTGGTGCTTCAGCTCAACGCCATGACGGTGAAACTGGCCTACGTTGGCATCGTATTGACGGTGATCTACCCCTTTACCAAGCGCTTCCTGCCTGCGCCGCAGATGTTCCTCGGCATCGTCTGGAGCTGGTCCATTCCCATGGCGTTCGCCGCGCAGACCGGCAGTGTGCCCACCCTAGTCTGGTATCTGTTTGCCGCCAATTGGTGCTGGACCGTGGCGTACGACACCATGTATGGCATGGTGGATCGCGAGGATGATCTCAAGGTCGGGATCCGCTCCAGCGCGATCTGGTTTGGTCGCTGGGATCGGCATTGGATCGGGCTGTTTCAGTTCCTGACGCTATTGCTGCTGACTGGGATCGGACTTCGGCTCTCTCTGGGCGTGATCTATGGCCTGGGGCTGGTTGGCATGGCGGGCCTGTTTGTCTATCAGCAACGCCTGATCCGCGCACGCCAGCGCGAAGCCTGCTTCCAGGCTTTTATGAACAATAACTGGGCGGGCGCGCTGCTGTTTACGGCCATCGTGCTGGATTATGCCGTGCTAGGAAGCTAGGAAGCTAGGAAGCTAGGAAGCTAGCAAGCGAGGAACCGAGCAAGCATGAACAAGCCGGGGCGATCCGGCTTGTTCGATCGAGCGTCGATCACGTATTGGCAACGGCCACAGAGCGTTGGTATTGCTCACGGGTTTGGCCAAACCAGCATTGATCGATCGTCCCCTCCGCAAAGTGACCATACACCTTATGGGTGCGGCCAAAGCCACTCTTCTCCAACACCCGCTTACTGGCCTGATTGTTGTCGAAGGTATCGGCCTGGAGCTTGTTGGCTCCCATCTGCTCGAAGGCCAGCTGAGTCAGCAGGCGACATGCTCGACTCGCCAGTCCTTGCCCCCAGCTGCGGTGGGGCAGTTGGTAGCCAATGTCGTAAGTATTGGGCTGCTCTGCGGTGGCGACAATGGCGACCATGCCGGCAAATTGCCCCTGTGGATCCCGGATCGCCAACAGCAGCTGGTTGGGTTGCTGGCCGGCGGCGATGCTGGCGGCCATCGCTGCAAACTGCGGGGTGAAGTAGTCGTAGTAGATCTGCTCGGGCGCAGGGGCGAAGAACAGATACTGATTGACCCGATCATCGGCCAGCATCTGACAGATCGCCGGCATGTCATCCGGACTCAGCAGGTTTAGGCTGTGGGTTGGGCTCAGCGCGATGCTTTCGCCTTTCAGAAGATGGGTCAGTGTCATGATGTCCGCCAGTAGGGAAAATTCGCGGCGGATCATGCCGGTTTGACCGGTGAAATACTGTGACTGTGGACAAAGAATCACCGGTGAAATAAACAACAAGGCATGTCTGCCGAGCTCAAACCCTGGGGGGAAGGTGCGAGCCCGGCTTGAGCGTGCGTTCGGAACGCCCAAGCCGGCTCGGAGCGGCCTAGGGTTGCATGGTTGGCCGCGGCCAATCTTGAGCCCGGTAGCCGTCGGGTTTGGTGGGTTTATGGACCTGAACCAAAGGCTTGTCCGGATCAAACAGTGGCCAGTCATCGGTGCGGAACGGCGAGGCAGGAAAGCCTTCGTGGTTATAAAGCAGATTGCGCTGCGAGGGGTTCATCGCCCAGGCATAGCGAGCGGCAACCGGGCGGGGCACTGCGGGCGAGGAGAGCCGGATCTTATCGCCCAGGATCTCGGCCTCGGCCCAGTGCCATTGCTGATCGTCGCCGGCAATGGCAAAGCTGTCCAGCGGCGCATCCTTGGCGGCCATCAAGCCCTGGCCCACAGCCTCAAAGCTTAGCACCAGTCGATCGCCCGCCACTTGCGTGCCGGTCAGTCGTGGCCCGGTATCCATAGTGTCGAAACCGTAAACTCGGCTGAGCGCCAAGGCGGCATGTCGCAGGCCGATGGGGCGTTTGTTTTTGGGGTGGAGCTCGACCGCGTCACCGGTATCGATGGCGACGGCCAGACCGGTATTGGGCAGCTCTTCACTGGCCAGGCGCATCATTTCGCGATTGACCGCCCAAGGGGCCTCAACGCCTTCAACGGGTAAGGTTTGCGGCGGATTCCAGCTGGGTAATTGGGTGAAGTACACGGGGAGATCTGCGGCCACATTGCCGTCGCTCATTTCGTGCCAGGACTGGCGATAGTAACCGACCAGCTGGGCCAATTGCCGGCGGTAGTTCAGCGCCTGGGCGACATTTTTCGAGTTGCGCTCACCCTGATACCAGATCATCCCTTTGATCCCATAAGGGCGGATCGGGTGGATCATGGCGTTGTAGATATGGCCTGGCATCTGATGGCCCAGATTGGCGGGTTTGGTGATGATCGGCGGTTTCGGTTCACGCTGGCGTCGCGGTGCTGTGCTTGCCAAGGCCAGCTCGGCGCGGTATTGCGTGAGCTGTTGTTGGTAAGTCTCCAGGGCTTGGGTTCGATCGAAGCGTCTCGAACGTCTATCCATATCGGCGATCAGCGCCGTGACGGCCGGATCATCCTGCTGCAGGGTTTTGGGGATCCAGCCTTCAATGGGGGTACCGGCGTACGCCTGCACGATGATCCCGACCGGCACCTTCAGCGTCCGCTGCAGCGTTGCGGCGAAATGGTAGGCCACGGCCGACGTCTGCGCGACCGTCGCCGGTGTGGCCGTCTGCCACTGCCCGCTGGCGTTGTCGAGTAGGGGCTCATGCCAGTGTTGTCGCTGCGAGCGGTAGATCCGCAGATCCGGGTTATCGGCTTGGGCCAACGTGGCCTCGGCGCTAAAGGTATTTTGCATGGCCCAACCCATGTTGGACTGGCCCGCCGCCAGCCAGACCTCGCCGAGCGCCACGTTATTGAAGGTGAGGGTATTGTCACCTGCAATGGTGAGGGAGTGGCTGTGCGGCGCGCCGGGTTGATGGGCGGGTGTTGCCAGCATGAGTTTCCAATTGCCGGCTTGATCGGCCTGAGTTTGGGCGCTGGCCCCCCAACTGGCGTGCACCTGAACCTGCTCGCCGGGATCGGCAAAGCCCCAGATGGCGTTTTGGGTGTCTTGCTGCAGGATCATGTTATCGCCGAACAGGGCGGGCAGCCGGATCTCGGCATGGGCGTGGAGCAGGGCGCTGCTGGCAAGCAGCGCCAACAGACAGTGCTTGGCTAAGAGTGTTTGCATTGTCGCGGTACCAACTGACAGTGGGTTATATTCCGTCGTTGAATATACGACCTCCGCAGCGCTGTTGTTGTGGCCTGGCTTGGGTTTTATTCGGTCAATCGGCAAAAAAACGGCACCGTTAACGGTGCCGAGATCGGCGCAGAGTGCGCTATTTCATATAGGCGTAAGCGTCACCAAACAGGTGGGCTTCATCGATGCCGAGCGTGCGGAAGCGCTCACGCGCGGTACCCGCCATCTCAAACCGACCGGCGATATAGACGTCGTAGTCGTGCAAGCTGACGAAGTCGTCGCAGACGGCGTCGAGCACCGTGCCTTGCCGCTCCCCCTCGATGGGGGTATCGAACACCGGCACAAAGCGCAGTGCCGGATGCTGCGTCAGCCAATGCTCGGCGCGCTGGCGCAGATACATGCTGGCGTTGTCTCTGCAGCCCCAGTAGATAAAGGTGGTTTGTTGATCGCCTAGGGCGATCAGGGTCTCTACTAGACTATGGATGTAGGAGAAACCGGTGCCACCGGCGATCAGGATCCGCGGCCGCTCGGTGTCATTGCGTAGCTGAGCGGCACCAAACGGCGCTTCGATCTCTATGCTGTCATCGGCTTTGAGGCGCTCCAACACTTGCGTGGCGTAGCTTTCCGCCACGGCGGCGCCAATGTGCAATTCGATGTGCGCGTCGCCGGGCTTGGAGGCGATGGAAAAGGGGCGTTTGTCCGCCTCGTCCATGACGATGAGCAGATATTGGCCCGCCTCAAAGGCAAGCGGCGTAGCGGGTTTTAGGCGGATCCGAAAGACGGTATCGCACAGTGGCGTGATGTCCACCAGGTGACAAGGTATTCGACTCATGGTTGGCTCTGCTATCCGTTCTCTGATCCTGTGGCGGGCAGGCCAAATTCGGCCCAGCGGGCATCGACCTGGTTTTTGATCGCCTCGTCCATGACGATGGGCTCGCCCCATTCCCGATCGGTTTCGCCGGGCCACTTATTGGTGGCGTCCATGCCCATCTTGGAGCCCAGTCCCGCCACCGGCGAGGCGAAATCGAGGTAGTCGATGGGGGTGTTCTCCACCATGATCGTGTCCCGGGCGGGATCCATCCGGGTGGTGATGGCCCACATCACGTCGTTCCAGTCGCGGGCGTTCACATCGTCGTCGCAGACGATGATGAACTTGGTGTACATAAACTGGCGTAGGAAGCTCCAGGCCCCCATCATCACCCGTTTAGCGTGACCCGGGTACTGCTTCTTGATGGTGATCACCGCCATCCGGTAGGAGCACCCTTCCGGTGGTAGGTAGAAGTCCTCGATCTCCGGGTACTGTTTTTTCAGGATCGGCACGAACACTTCGTTCAGCGCCACCCCGAGCATGGCGGGTTCATCCGGCGGCCGGCCGGTGTAGGTGCTGTGGTAGATGGCATCACGGCGTAGGGTCATATGGGTGACGGTAAAGACCGGGAAGGTTTCCACTTCATTGTAATAGCCGGTGTGATCGCCATAGGGGCCCTCTTCCGCCTCTAGGCCGGGCTCCAGATAGCCCTCCAGTACCATCTCACAGGTGGCAGGCACCTGCAGTTCGTTGCTGATCGATTTGACCACTTCGGTGCGCTCACCGCGCAGCAGGCCGGCGAAGGCGTATTCGCTCATGCTGTCCGGTACCGGGGTCACGGCACCGAGGATGGTGACCGGATCGGCGCCTAGGGCCACCGAGACCGGGTAGCGCTCGCCCGGGTTCTGACGCTGAAACTCCTGATAGTCCAGCGCGCCACCGCGGTGGGCCAGCCAGCGCATGATCAACTGGTTCTTGCTCAGCAGTTGCTGGCGGTAGATCCCCAGATTCTGCCGCTTTTGATTGGGCCCTTTGGTGATGGTCAGGCCCCAGGTGACCAGTGGCGCGACATCCCCAGGCCAGCAATGCTGGATCGGCAACGCGGTGAGATCGACCGCATCGCCCTTCAGCACGATCTCCTGACAGGGCGCTTTCTTCACCAGCTTGGCCGGCATGTTCAGCGCTTGCTTGAACATGGGCACCTTGGCAATGGCGTCCTTAAAGCCGGACGGCGGCTCTGGCTCCTTGAGGAACGCCAGCAGCTCCCCGACCTGGCGCAAAGCCTTGGGATCGTCCTTGCCCAGTGCCATGGCTACTCGCTTGGGGGTGCCGAACAGGTTGGCCAGCACCGGGGTTTGATGATCTTTGGCGTTTTCAAACAGCAGGGCCGGGCCGCCGGCGCGCAATACCCGATCGCAGATCTCGGTCATCTCCAAGTGGGGATCCACTTCAGCCGTGATCCGCTTCAACTCGCCGGCGTTTTCGAGATGAGTGATGAATTCGCGTAGATCCCTGAACTTCATAGGTTGGTTTTCTCTGGCGTGGTGTGATGTCCGTCTCAATATGGCGCCCATTATAACGACGGCATTGAGGCTTGTCCCTGTGACTGGAGCGTCGGATGGTGATGAATTAGGCTAACGGTAAGGTCACAAAGACCGGGAGGGCGTATGGGTAAGAGGTGGGCAGTGATCGGCGCGATGTGGCTGGCCTGTGGGCCAATGGGCCACGCGGCGGAGGTGCAGGTGCATCTTGGCAGCGGTTGGTATGGACCGAGTTATGGGCTCGGTTGGGGCAGGCACCATGGCGCTCGCTATCGATGGGATCGGCGCGATAACCGCTATCGGTATGATCCCTGGTTTCAGCACTATCGTCAGGATCTGCGCCGGCGGGAGCGGACGCGGCGGGCGGTGACGCGCCCGGCGCCGGTGACGGTGATCCCCGAGCGGCAGCGCACCGTGCAGCACGACACGACAGCGCGCGGCAGCCGCGCGGCCTTGCCCGCCAATGCGCGGATCGTGCAAACCGATGCGGGCACGCGCTATCTGTGGCAGGGGGTGTGTTACCGCTTTGACTGGCAGCAGAAGCGCTATCAGGCGGAGGATTGTCCTGAGTCAAACTGAGGTGAAATAGGCAGGACGGCAGACGTTTAAGCCCTAGTGGGCACTGGTCGCCTTAGCGTAGGATCGCAATTGTATCTGTCTTTTTTTGCCTTTGTTACAAGGAAGTGGAGTATGAAACCTGTTGTATTGGGCTTAACCGCCCTGTCGTTACTGCCGGGCGTCGCGTTGGCGTCCGCATTGGTGGATGCCCGTAGTGGTGCCATGGGGGGCGTGGGGATCGCCTCGGGCAATTTTACCTCGGCCGATCTGAATCCGGCGCTGCTGACCCGCGCGACCGAGCAACAGCGCTTTGCCATGCGTTTGGGCGTGGGGGCGGTGATCCGCGATGTGGACAATACCATCGACGACGTGGATCAGATCCAAGACACCCTGGACGCGTTCGAGGCGGTGATCGACCGGCAGGATCCGAACGATCTGCCGGAGGCGCAGCGTCTGGCCGAGTTGGCCATCAATCAACTGGAGGCGCTGGATCAGGCCAACCCGACTGGCAGCGCTGAGCCGGCGCTGGGCTTCTATGTGCCGAGCCAATCCTTGGGTTTCAGCTTGACCTTGGGGGCGCAGGCGAGGGTCGATGGCCGTTTCCATTTCGATGAGAGCGATCGGACGGTGCTGGAGCAGGCGCTGCAGACCGGCCAGTTCGATCAGGAGGACATTCTCTCCTATGCCGACGCCAATGCCGTCGTGGTGTCGGAGTTGAAGCTGGGCTTTGCCCGCTTATTTAATGCGCGCGGGATCGGCGAGTTTGCGCTTGGGATCGCGCCTAAATGGCAGCGACTCGACAGCTATTTCTATCGCGCCACCGTGGCTGAGTTTGATAAGGATGAGCTGACGTCGGACGACAATATGACCGACAGCACCCAGTTCAATCTCGATCTGGGGCTGCACAAGGGCTACGGGCCCTGGCAGTTCGGCCTGGTGGCACAGAACCTGATGGGTCATAGCCTGCGCAATGTCGAGCAGCAAACCCTCAAGCTCAAGCCGAGCTACACCGGCGCGGTGGCTTACCAGCACAATGGCTTTACGGCTGCGCTGGATCTGGATCTGGCGGAGGATCGCTCGTTCGAAGCGTTCATGTTGCCAAGTCAGTGGGCCAAGGTGGGCTTGGAGTATGACTTTGGTGGTCACTTCCAACTGCGGGGCGGCTATCGCAGTGATCTGGCCAGCAACCATGGCGATCGGGCCACAGTCGGGTTGGGGATCAGCCCTGGGCGTCTGGTGAGCCTGGATCTGGCCGGTGAATTTGGCGATGACGACGAATACGGTGTGCGTCTGCAGTTGGGATTGAATTTCTAACCGAGCGCCGACACTCGGTGGCTCACTGAATCAACGGCTCAACGCAAAACGCCCCGCTCAATGAGCGGGGCGTTTGTTTTAGCGCTAACGCTTACTTCGATTTGGCGCGTTTCATCGCATCGAAGAATTCGTCATTGGTCTTGGTCATCGCCAACTTGTCGATGAGGAACTCCATCGCTTCGATCTCCTGCATCGGATTGAGGATCTTACGTAGGATCCACATCTTCTGCAGCTCATCTTTGCTGGCCAGCAGCTCTTCGCGACGGGTACCGGAGCGGTTGAAGTCGATGGCCGGGAACACGCGACGCTCGGCGATCTTACGGGCCAAGTGCAGCTCCATGTTACCGGTGCCTTTAAACTCTTCGTAGATCACTTCGTCCATCTTGGAGCCGGTTTCCACCAGCGCGGTCGCGATGATGGTCAGGCTGCCGCCCTCTTCGACGTTACGGGCCGCACCGAAGAAGCGCTTTGGACGGTGCAGGGCGTTGGCGTCGACACCACCGGTCAGAACCTTGCCGGAGCTTGGGATCACGGTGTTGTAGGCACGGGCCAGACGGGTGATGGAGTCCAGCAGGATCACCACATCTTTCTTGTGCTCAACCAGGCGCTTGGCCTTTTCGATCACCATCTCGGCCACTTGCACGTGACGGGAGGCGGGCTCATCGAAGGTGGAGGCGACCACTTCGCCTTTCACCAGACGCTGCATCTCGGTCACTTCTTCCGGACGCTCGTCGATCAGCAGTACCATCAACTCACAATCTGGGTGGTTGTAGGCGATGGACTGGGCGATGTTCTGCAGCAACAGGGTCTTACCGGCCTTCGGCGGGGCGACGATCAAGCCACGCTGACCTTTACCGATCGGGCTGGCCAGATCCAGAACGCGCGCGGTGATGTCTTCCGTTGAACCATTGCCTCGCTCCATCCGCAAACGATCGTTGGCGTGCAGCGGGGTGAGGTTTTCGAACAGGATCTTACTGCGGGAGTTTTCCGGACGGTCGTAGTTGACCTGGTTGACCTTGAGCAGGGCAAAGTAGCGCTCACCGTCTTTGGGTGTGCGGATCTTGCCGGCAATGGTGTCACCGGTACGCAGGTTGAAACGACGGATCTGGCTCGGGGAGACGTAGATGTCGTCCGGACCGGCCAGGTAGGACGAGTCGGCGCTACGCAGGAAGCCGAAGCCGTCTTGAAGGATCTCGAGTACGCCTTCGCCGAAGATGTCTTCGCCGCTTTTGGCGTGGGCCTTCAGGATGGCAAACAGAATGTCTTGTTTCCGTGCACGTGCCAGATTGTCCAAATTCATGGATTCGGCCAAGGCAATCAGCTCGGAGACCGGCATCTGTTTCAGTTCGGTAAGGTTCATAGGGGGGTCTTTTTGATGGATTTTGCGCACCATTAGCGGGCGCGGACGTTTCACTGTCACTGTGAAAGAGTTGGGGGATCTGGGCTATCTGAGGCCGAGAATTGTACTGATGATGAAGTTAGCACCAATGACTGGGGGCGTCCAGCGCTTTTCTGTTTCGGTTAATCGCGGTCAAAGCTGGGCCGCCATGACGGGCTGCCCAGCGCCAATTGAGCACTTACAGGTGAGTGTCAATGAACTCTTTCAATTGTGTCTTGGATGCCGCACCCACTTTGGAGCCAGCCAGTTCGCCGTTTTTGAACAGCAGCAGGGTTGGGATCCCGCGAATGCCGTATTGGGCCGGGGTGCCACTGTTTTGGTCGACATTCATTTTGCCGATGGTGATCTTACCTTCGTATTCCGTGGCCAATTCATCCAGAACCGGGGCGATCATTTTGCACGGTCCACACCACTCGGCCCAGAAATCCACCAATACTGGCTGATCAGCCTTTAGTACGTCGGTCTCAAAGCTGTCATCAGACAGGGTAATAATCTTATCGCTCATCAGATACTCCAGATCAATGTAGTCAGCGCCGACGTCATCGACGGCGTAGGGTTCCTATATGGGCACGCAGCCCGCCGCTTTCAAGGTTGCGTAAACACAGACTGATGTGGCGATAATTTGACTCGATCGGTTCCCAATAGCAAGCGCATCCGATATGCTGCATCCGTTATGACAAAGACCCATCTTACAGAAACGAAATTCGCTGATTTTCCTTTAGCATCATCGGTTGTTGATGCTTTGGCAGCCAGTGGTTTTAACCACTGCACCCCGATCCAGGCGTTAACCCTGCCGATCGTCTTGGGTGGAAAAGACATCGCCGGCCAGGCGCAAACCGGTACCGGTAAAACCCTGGCTTTCCTGGTAGCGACTTTTCATGAGTTGCTATCCCGTCCTGCGCCGGAACAACACGATGGCAAGAGCCCTCGTGCTTTGATCATGGCCCCAACCCGTGAGTTGGCCATTCAGATCTGTAAAGACGCGGAGCCATTGGCCGCGGCGACGGGTCTGAAACTGGGCTTGGCCTACGGTGGCGAGGGCTATGACAGCCAGCGCCAGACCCTGGAGAATGGCGTCGATATCCTGATCGGCACCACGGGTCGTTTGATCGACTACTTCAAGCAGGGTGTGTTCAAACTCGATAGCATTCAGGTGATGGTACTGGATGAAGCCGATCGTATGTTCGATATGGGCTTTATCAAGGACATTCGCTACCTGTTCCGTCGCATGCCAGCCCCTGCCCAGCGTCGTAACATGCTGTTCTCTGCCACGCTGTCCTTTAAGGTGCAGGAGTTGGCTTATGAACACATGAATGAGCCTGAGCATGTCCAGATCGAGCCGGAGCGTAAAACCGCGGAACGGATCGAGGAAGAGCTGTTCTATCCCTCTAACCAAGACAAGATGGCGCTGCTGCTGACCTTGTTGGAAGAGGAATGGCCGGACAAAGGCATCGTATTTGCGAATACCAAGCATCGCTGTGAGGACATTCACGGTTGGATGGCCGCCGATAACCATCGGGTGGGTCTGCTGTCCGGGGACGTACCGCAGAAGAAGCGGGTGAAGATCCTTGAGCAGTTCAAATCCGGTGAGATCGATTTCCTGGTGGCCACTGATGTGGCGGCACGCGGTCTGCACATCCCGGATGTGACGCATGTCTTCAACTACGATCTGCCGGACGACTGCGAGGACTACGTTCACCGCATTGGCCGCACCGGTCGGGCGGGCGCGGCGGGCAAGTCGATCAGTTTTGCTTGTGAGCAATACGCCCTGAACCTGCCAGCGATCGAAGAGTACATCTCGCACAGCGTCCCGGTGAGCAACTACGACGCATCGGCCCTGCTGACCGATCTGCGCCGTCCGAAACGGACTGCGCCACGCAACCGCCGCCCGGGTGGTCAGCGTGATAATCGCCAAGGAGGCTCCCGTGGCGGGCGCCCGCGCCGCAACGGTTAATTCAGCTCGAACGCAACGTGGCGGCCCTTTGTTGGCCGCCATTACGTTGGGTTCAAACAGCTTCAATATGCTGCTGGCCCGCCCGGGTCAGCCGCTTCCACAAGTGATCGCCAAACATAAACGCAAGGTTCGTCTGGCTCAGGGGTTGCTGCCCGATGCGCCGTTGGCGCCGGAAGCGGCGGCGGCAGGACGGGATTGTTTGCGCTGGTTTGGCCAATTGCTTGCCCAGTACCAGCCCAAGCATGTGGCGGTCTATGCCACCGCGGCGCTGCGTCAGGCCAGTGATGGCGCGGCTTTTTGCGCGCAAGCCGAACCCCTGCTGGGCTATCCCATCCAGATCATCTCCGGTGACAGTGAGGCCGCCTATATCTACCAAGGCATGCGGGCGACCACGGATGTGGCGGGCAGTGCCTTGGTGTTGGATATTGGCGGCGCTAGCACCGAGTTGGTGATCGGCGATGAGCACATCCGTTTTAAGCATTCCCTGGCCCTAGGGGCGGTGCTTTATACCCAAGAGTACTTTGCCGGCGCCATCACCGCGCAGGGCTTCGTTCAAGCGCATCAGGCGGTGGCGCGTGCGCTCGACCCTTTGCGAGTTGAGATGGAGGGACACGATTGGCAAACCGCCTTAGGGATCTCCGGTACCTTTCGAAGCCTGTTTGAGTTGGCGGACAACCGTGGGTTGGCCCTGACCCGGCTTACGCCGGCATTTCTGGCTGAGATCCAGCAGGAGCTGATCGGCTGCGGCCATGCGCAGCTGGACGGCTTGGTCGAGGAGCGTGTGCCCACGTTTGCGGCCGGCGTGGCGATCCTCGCTGCCCTGATGGCGGAGTTGGGTATTGCTGAGCTACATCCGGCCGGTGGTGCCTTGCGCGAAGGGGTCTTGGTCGAGCTGGATCAATGCGCTCGTCGCTCGCAGTCATTGTCGTAACAACTCTATCTGACTTTCATATTCCATTTGGGAATAACGTTATGTGCGTCCTTTGGGTATTCTGCCCGTCGTTAGGGAACGGAGTGAATGAATCCGGTTAATAACGCAATTATAATTAATCCCGCTAACGCGTAATTTGCGCCGCCGTATTCGGCGAATAAGGTGACTGCTTTATGGATCTGTTTGTGATCGCCAATGTCCTGGTGATGTTGGTGTTGTTTGGTTTGCTGTACAAGATGCAGCGTGACCATGTGAAGTTTACCCGTCGGGTGTTCATTGCACTCGGCCTCGGGGTGGCGTACGGCGCGATCCTGCAATGGCTCTATGGCTCTGGCTCCGCTGTGGTGCAGTCCTCCATTGAGTATTTCGATATCGCCGGACGGGGTTATGTCCAACTGTTGCGCATGATCATTGTGCCTTTGGTGATGGTCTCCATCATCAGTGCCATCTTGAAGCTCAAGGACGGTGAGTCCCTGGGGAAGATCAGCGTGCTGACCATCGGGATCCTGCTGGCCACCGTGGCGATCGCCGGTCTGATCGGCTTGTTTGTGGCGCAGATCTTCGGTTTAACCGCGGAAGGGCTGGTGCAGGGGGGTCGTGAGGCCGAACGTGCCGCGGCGCTGCTGGCCAATGAAGGTCGGGCCGAGGGGATCTCCATCGCCAAGACCCTGGTCGAGATCATTCCGGCCAACCCGTTCCTGGACATGACCGGTGCTCGCGACACCTCCATCATCTCGGTGGTGATCTTCTCCGCCTTTATCGGTGTGGCGGCCCTGGGCGTCAACAAGAAGCAACCTGAGCTGACCGCCAAGTTCGACAGCTTTATGCAGGTCGCGTACGCCATCGTGATGCGGATTGTGACCCTGGTACTGCGCCTGACCCCTTATGGTGTGCTCGCGCTGATGACCAAGGTGCTGGCGTCCAGTAATTTTGCTGACATCCTGAGTTTGTTTAACTTTGTCGCGGCCTCCTACGTGGCCCTGGCACTGATGTTCAGTGTGCATCTGTTGCTGGTCTTCTTGGTGGGGGGCAATCCGATCACCTATCTGAAGAAGGTGTGGCCGGTACTGACCTTTGCCTTTACCAGCCGCTCCAGCGCCGCGACCATTCCGCTGAACATTCAGACCCAGACCCGCCAATTGGGCGTGTCCGATGGGGTGGCCAACTTCGCCGCTTCCTTTGGGGCAACGATCGGCCAGAACGGTTGTGCCGGGATCTACCCCGCCATGCTGGTGGTGATGGTCGCGCCGATGATCGGCCTGGATGTGATGAGCCTGAGTTTCATTGCCACCCTGATCGCGGTGATCGTGGTGGGCTCCTTCGGGGTCGCTGGCGTCGGCGGTGGGGCCACCTTTGCCGCGCTGATCGTGTTCTCTGCGCTGGGACTGCCCAACGAGGCCATTGCCTTGATCGGTTTGCTGATCTCCATCGAGCCGCTGATCGACATGGGCCGGACCGCATTGAACGTCAATGGCGCCATCACCTCCGGCTTTGTCACCAGCCGCTTGCTGGGCCAGACCGATATGGACGTGTTTAATAGCAAGCAAGACTTGGAACTGGATATGGAATCCGTATCCTAAGCTTACTCATTCCCAAAGGGTCGCCATGGGCGGCCCTTTTTATTGGAAGATCCTATGAATATTTTGATCATCGGCGCCGAAGCCGCCGGTATGAGCGCCGCCGCGAAAGCCCGCCGCAGCGCACCAGATGCGAACATTACCGTGTTTGAACAAAGCAACGTGGTCTCCTTTGGCGCCTGTGGTCTGCCCTATTTTGTTGGCGGCTTCTTCGATGAGCCCAAGTTCATGGCGGAGCGCAGCGTCGAGCAGTTCAAAGCCTCGGGGATCGATCTGCGTACCGGCCACCGGGTCGAGTCCGTCGATACTGACAAGCAGATCGCCACGGTGCGCGATTTCGCCAGCGACACCCTGTTTGAGCACGCTTACGATAAGCTGATGATCGCCACCGGTGCCTCGGTGGTGAAGCCGCCGGTACCGGGTCTGGAGCTGGGAAACGTCTATTTCGTTAAGACCATGGCCGACGGTTTGGCATTGCGCACATTGGTGGAGCAGGAGCACATTCAGGATGTGGTGGTGATCGGCGCCGGCTACATCGGCCTGGAGATGGTCGAAGCGATGCACAAACAGGGTAAGCGGGTACGGCTGATTGAGGTGGGCGAGTGGGCCTTGTCGGGATCTTTCGACAGCGAGGTGTCCGAGCTGGTGCATGCCGAACTGGAAAAGCACGGCGTGGCACTGCATCTGAATGAGCGGGTGGAGTCGTTGCACGGCGAGCAGTTGGTCAGCATGGTGCAGACCAACAAAGGCGAATACGATGCCGATCTGGTCGTCGTGGCCACCGGCGTGCGACCGAGTACCGGGTTTCTCAAAGACACCGACATCGAGATGCTGGCCAATGGCGCCATCGTTATCGATGAGCAGGGTCGTACCAGCCTGGCCAACACCTATGCCGCCGGCGACTGTGCCACGGTATGGCACCGGGTGCGTCAGGAATCGGTGTACATCCCGCTGGCGACCACGGCGAACAAACTGGGCCGATTGATTGGCGAGAACCTGGCCGGTGCCGAGAAGCGTTTCCACGGCACCCTGGGCAGCGCTGCGGTTAAGGTGTTGGATATCGAGGCGGGCCGCACCGGGATCAGCGAGAAAGAAGCCAAGGCGCTGGGTCTGAACTACAAGGTGGTGGTGATCCGGGATAAGAACACCACCAACTATGTGCCTGGACAGGACGACATTCAGGTCAAGCTGGTGTACGACGCCGACAGCAAGGTGATCCTTGGGGGCCAGTTGGTTGGCGGCCAGGGCGCGGTGCTGCGGGTGGATACCCTCGCCGCCGCCATTCACAGCGGCATGACCACCGAGGATCTGGGCATGCTGGATCTGATCTACGCGCCACCCTTTGCCCGAACCTGGGACGCGCTGAACGTCGCGGGCAATGTGGCCAAGTAACCCGTCTTAGCGGGATCGCCGCGAGAGGAAGTAACAACGCCGCAGTTATGCGGCGTTTTTGTTGCTGGGTTCGCGCTTATGGCGATCAGTGGCGGGCGCCGCTGATCTCCAAGGGCTGATCCCGTTGTGACAGATCGATGATCTCGACATTGGCCCGATTGCGCGCATGGCGATTCAGGCGGTCGACCACACGCTGATCGCTGTTATAGCGGGCGGCGAAGAAATTGATCGGCTCGTCGTTGCAGGCGATCCCGCGGACCACATTGCGGATGGCATAGCCTGAGTGTTTGACGGCGGTGTGCATCTTCAGCGGTGTCCCGGTTGCCGCGGCCATGCACAGGCGGGTTTCCCGCGTGTCGTTCATAGCGACAAATTCGGTGGCGGAGACGGTACCGCAGATCAGAAACAGTGAGGCAAACAGTGCGCGTTTCATAATGGCATTCCCTGTGGGTGAGGTAAGAAGCCTCTCAAGCTTCGTTCAATGCGGGCAGAATGCTGTTAGCGATCTGTGTGCGGATGTAACCTAATGCACGGGAAACATGCAGGGCTTGCGCAGGAAGGTGGGGTAAAACAGTCGCATGAAAGTTTATGCGCCGATATGCAATACATATTCAGTCACGGCGGGAAACACTTTGACATAAATTGCCGCGGCTGCTGGGCCGGCGGATCAAAAAAAAGCGCCCGGAGGCGCGTTCATTTCAGCTCGGCAGCTTAGTGGGAGCGGATGATCTGAACCAGATCGTGCTCCAGGCTGACTTCGGCACTTTCGACGATACGGCCGATCTCTTCACCGTCCTGATGCACCAGGATGGTTGGGATCCGCTGGAAGTCGTAGCCGGCGGCCAAGCCCTGCGGATCGGTGCGTGAGCGATCGATGCCGATGTATTTCACGCTGATGTGCGGGTTGTTGACCTGTGCCAGGATCTTAGCCAGACGCGGGGTTTCACGGTGACAGTCTGGACACCAGGTGCCGACGATCACCACCAGCTCGGTCGGTGTGGTGATCTGCTTCAGCGCATCGATCAGCTTGGCATCGGCTTGGTAAGCCGCGTAGTTTTCGTCGTAGCCAGGCTGCTGGCGTAGCTCGTCAAAGCTCAAAAGACCGGTCAGGATCACTTCCTTTTTTTCCTCTTGTTTTTCGCAGGTCGCAAACAAGCCGCCAGAGGCGTTGTCTTCGAAGCCACAGCCACCGCTGGCGTTATCGGCGGCGTGGGCAGGAACCAGTAACAGGGGGCTGATCAGGGCAGCCAGTACCGCTTTGTTCATGGAACATCCTCTACAGGTGTGTGTCGTTTCGCTCAGTATGACGGTCATTCGTCACAAAGGTGCCTGGATGATCGGCAAAGCGTGATCCAGGCAACACTTGTTAAGACGGCCTTGAGCGAGCGAGGCGTCAGGCTTCCTGTAGGTAACGCGCCACGTCTTTGGCGAAATAGGTGAGGACGCCATCGGCCCCGGCGCGCTTAAAGCACAGCAGGGATTCCAGTACCACCTTGCGCTCGTCCAGCCAGCCATTTTGGGCGGCGGCTTTGAGCATGGCGTACTCGCCGCTGACCTGGTAGGCAAAGGTCGGCACCTTCAGCTCGGTTTTGACCCGGCGTACCACATCCAGGTAGGGCATGCCTGGCTTGACCATGACCATGTCGGCGCCTTCTTCGATGTCCATGGCCACCTCTTGCAGCGCTTCGTCGCTGTTGGCGGGATCCATCTGGTAGCTGTGCTTGTTGCCACCGGCCAGGTTACCGGCGCTGCCGACCGCATCGCGGAACGGGCCGTAGAAGCTGGAGGAGTATTTGGCGGAATAGGCCATGATCTGGGTGTTGTGGAAACCCGCCGCTTCCAGTGCATCGCGAATGGCGCCGATGCGGCCGTCCATCATATCGGATGGGGCCACCATGTCGGCGCCGGCTTCGGCATGGGACAGTGCCTGCTTGACCAGCACCTCGGTCGTGACGTCATTGAGGATATAGCCGCTGTCGTCGATGATCCCATCCTGACCGTGGGTGGTGAAGGGATCCAGCGCAACGTCGGTGATCACGCCCAGCTCGGGGAACTGACGTTTGAGGGCCCGCACCGCCTTTTGCGCCAACCCTTCCGGGTTGTAAGCCTCCTCGGCGTCCAGCGATTTAAGCTCGGCCGGGGTTACCGGAAACAGGGCGATGGCCGGGATCCCCAGTGCCACCAGCTCAGCGGCTTCCTCCAGCAGCAGATCGATCGACACCCGCTCGACCCCCGGCATGGAGGGCACAGCTTCGCGGCGGCTGTTGCCTTCGAGCACAAACATCGGATAGATCAGATCGGCGCTGGTTAGGGTATGTTCGGCGATCAGTCGGCGGGAAAACGCTTGTTTGCGGATCCGGCGTGGCCGGCGACGGGGAAAGGCTCCGGTGGTTGGGCTCATAATCCATTCCTTGTTAATGATATGGGGCGACGGGATCGCCAAGTCATAGCCGCATAGTAGCAAAATGTATGGGAGGTGAAACGCGCGGGTTCACAGAGGAAACAATTGCTTGACGTTGTCTTCGCATTGGCGGCACAGCGTCTCCAGCGGGACGTGACGCAGCCGAGCGACGGCCTGGGCTATGTGGGGCAGGTAGGCCGGCTCATTGCGGCTGCTTTTGGGCTTGGGGCGCAGATCGCGAGGCAACAGATAGGGCGCATCGGTTTCCAGCAGCAGCCGGTGGGCGGGGATCCGCGTGACCAACTGGCGCAATTCGCCGCCGCGGCGCTCATCGCAGATCCAGCCGGTGATCCCGATGTGCAGATCCAGCGCCAGCGCGGCGTCCAACTCCGCACCGCTGCCGGTAAAGCAGTGCAGCACGGCGCCGGGCAGATCGGCACGGTAACGCGCCAGCAAAGGCAGGAAGTCCGCGTAGGCTTCCCGGCAATGCAGTAACACCGGCATCGACAACTCCGCAGCCAGCGCCAGTTGGGCTGCGAATGCCTCGCGTTGGGCCGGGCGCGGCGAATAGTCGCGGTTGTAGTCCAGGCCGCACTCGCCCACGGCAATGACCTTGGGGTGTTGCAGCTGTTGTTTGAGGCGGGGCAGGCTATCGGCACACCAAGCGCTGGCATGGTGTGGGTGCACCCCGGCGGTGGCGTAGACATTGGCATAGTGCTGCGCGTGCGCTATGCACACGCTGGCTTCGTCCAGATCGCTGGCCAGCGACAGCAGGCGCCTTACCCCGGCCTCGCTGGCGCGCCTCACCACGTCATCGCGATCCTTGTCGAAGCGTTGCCCGGCCAGGTTGACGGCGATGTCGGTCAGCTTCATTGCAGCCGCTTGACCTTGGTGATGGCATTGCTGCCGGCCTTGGCCAGGTTGAATGAGCCCAGCGCGCCTTTTTTGATCACCACCAGATCGTCGGTTTTCAGCTTAAAGCGGCGGGATTCACTCTGACGCCAGCGTTGGCCATTGTCCAAAGTGATGGTCCATTTGCCGTAGGGATCGGAGGTTAAGGCCACCACGGTGGCGCTGATCTTGTCCGGGGTTTGGTTGAGCGCCTTGGCTTCAAAACCAAATGCATTGTCGGCATTGTCGGCATTGACCGGGACGGTCGGGGTCGGTGGGCTGTCGGCGACGCTGGGGCGCGATGCGGGTGCATGGGCCTGGCTGGCCTGGGTGATGCTGTCGTAGCAGAGCAGGCGGTCGAGTTTGTCGCTTTGCTGGCGACACTGAGCAATGGTGTCGGCGATCTGATCAAAACAGGCGAGGCGCGCCTGAGGATCGGTATCTTGGCCGCAGCCAAAGGGGGTAGAGAAGGCTGCGCTGCTGGCCAGCAGCGCAGTGGTCAAAAGCAATGTGCGGCGCATGATCCCTCCTTGGGGGTCCGGTGCCGCCATCGATCCTGGGCGGCGATTAAGCCTCGTCGTCGTCCCGCTTTGGGGTGTAGATCCGCGCGGCCAACAGGCCACCTTCAAACAGCAGCAGCATCGGAATGGCCAGCATGGTCTGAGAGATCACATCCGGTGGAGTCAGTGCCATGCCAATCACAAATGCGCCGACAACGATGTAGGGGCGTTTGGTTTTGAGTTCGTCCACCGTGGTGGCGCCACTCCAGCACAGCAACAGTACCGCGATCGGGATCTCAAACGCCAGCCCGAAGGCAAAGAAGAGTTTGAGTACGAAGTTGAGGTAGCTGTTGATGTCCGTTGCGACCTGAACCCCTTCCGGAGCGACACTGGTGAAGAAGCCAAACACCACCGGGAATACGGCGTAGTAGGCAAAGGCGATCCCGGCGTAGAACAGCAGGGTACTGGAGGCCAGTAACGGTGTGATCAGGCGCTTTTCATGCTTATACAAGCCTGGCGCGACAAACGCCCAGATCTGGTACAGCACATAGGGGATGGCGATAAAAAACGCCACTACCAGGGTCAGTTTAAACGGCGCAAAAAACGGCGAGGCCACGTCCGTGGCGATCATTGACGTACTTTCTGGCATCACAGACAGCAGCGGCTGGGACAGATAGTGATAGATGTCATTCGCCCAGTAGGCGATGGCAAAAAACACCGCAAAGACGGAGCCGAAAGCATGCATCAGCCGCGTTCTCAGCTCCATCAGATGGCTGATCAGAGGTTGTTGCTCAGACATAGTTATTCTTTCGCTTTGGCGTCAGTCGGCTCCGCGGCGGTGGCCGCAGGGGTCGTTTGCGCGGGTGCGCTCTCCGATGTTGCCGTTGAAGGGGACGGGGTCTCATAGCTACGGGTAACGGATTGAGCCGCTTCCCGAAGCTCGGTGATCGATTTTTGCAGATCCGGATCCAGATCCTTCAGGCCTTTGGCCTCGGCCTTTTTCAGATCCGCATGCAGTTGCTCGATCTTCAGCTCCTGCTCCAGCTCGGTTTTGACCGAGCCAGCCATCCGCTTGATGGCCCGGACCCAACCGGATACGGTACGTACAGCCACGGGCAGTCGCTCCGGTCCCAACACGATCAGGCCCAGAACGGCGATCACCAGTAGCTCGAAAAAACCGAATCCATCGAGCATCGTCGGTTAGGCCTTTTCTTTGCTTTTTTGCTCAGCTTCGCTGCGCTCGGCCTTGTCGCTCTCTTCCAGCGCTTTCTTTTCGTCGGCCTTGTCGTCGGACATGGCGTTCTTGAAGCCTTTGACTGCGCCGCCCAAGTCACCGCCGATCCCGCGCAGCTTCTTGGTTCCGAACAGCAGTACCACGATAAGTGCAACGATCAGTAGTTGCCAGATGCCAAAATTGCCCATGACGGCTCCCCATTTCTTTAGGATTACTCCGACGCCGGTGGGCGACGGAAACAAAGTTCAGTGTACCGTGACTTGGTTACGGTTGCCTAATTCGCCAGCTGATCCCCCAAGCAACGAGCCCGAGGAAAATTAAGCTGACTGAAGGCCAGATTGTAACGGTTTTCCCAACCAAGATTGTGCTGGAGATCACCAAAACACCGCCCGCAGATAAGAACCAATTACTCAGGTGCTGACGACGTCGCAGCGCCACATACTTTTCCATCACCTGACTCGGGTTCGCCAAGAGGTTGCGGCCAAGCATAAGATTTTCATGAAGTAATTCAGGAAGATCAGGCAATTGCTCGGCAAATCTAGGGGCCGATTGTTTGAGTCGTTTCCATTGATTCTGCGGACTGTGCTGCGCCAGCATCCACTGCTCAAGGTACGGCTTGGCGGTGGCCCAAAGATCCAGCTGCGGGTAGAGCTGCCGGCCTAAGCCTTCAATATATAACAGGGTTTTTTCCAGCAGCACCAGCTGTGGTTTCACCACCATGCCAAAGGTGTGGGCGGTGCGAAACAGCTGCACCAAGACGTGACCGAAGCTGATCTCGGACAGGGGCTTATTCTCCAGCGGCTGGAATACCTGCCGCAGGGCAAACTCGAAGTCGGCCAGATCGGCCTGGGCATCCACCCAGCCGGTGCTGAGGAAGATCTGCGCCAGCTGGCGGTAATCGTGATTGAAGAAGGCCAGGAAGATGGCGGCCATATCGCGTTTGTCCTGCTCAGACAAACGGCCGACGATGCCGCAATCGATGCCGATGTATTGCGGATCGTCCGGCGTCTGGCGCGAGACAAAGATGTTGCCCGGGTGCATATCGGCGTGGAAGAAGTTATCGCGAAACACCTGGGTAAAGAACACCTCCACTCCGCGCTCCGCCAGCTTCTTCATATCGGTCCCCTGGGCGCGCAAGGCGTCCAGATCGGTCACCGGGATCCCGTAGATCCGCTCCATCACCATCAGCTGAGGGTGGGAGTACTCATGGTGCACTTCCGGCACATAGAGGGCGGGGGAGTCGAGGAAGTTGGCTCTGAGCTGGCGGGCGTTGTCGGCCTCACGGGTCAGATCCAGCTCCGCCAGGATGGTGCGGCGGTAGTCTTCCACCACGGCGGTGGCGCGCAAGCGGCGGCCGTGTCGGCTGAATTCCACCACCTTGGCGGCGAGCGCCATTAGGCTGAGATCGGAGCGGATAACGCTGTGGATCCCAGGCCGGAGCACCTTGAGTACGACGGGTTGCTGACGCGATCGGAGCGTGGCAGTGTGGATCTGCGCGACCGAGGCGGAAGCCAAGGGAGTGGGCTCGAAGTCATCAAAGTATTCGGCGATGGGCGCCCCGAGCGCGTGCTCGATCTGTGCGATGGCCAGGACCGGATCGAACGGCGGCACTTGATCCTGCAGCAGCGCCAAGCTGTCTGCGAGCTCGTCGGGCAGCAGATCGCGTCGGGTCGACAACATCTGACCAAACTTAATGAAGACCGGACCAAGCTGTTGCAGGGCCAGTTTCAGTCGCTGTGGCGCCGGTTGTTCCTTGGCCTTGCGGGGCAGAAAGAACAGGCTGCGATCGAGCCAGCGCAGCAGGGTCGGTTGATGCTGGCGTGGCAGCAGCTCCAGCAACTGATATTGACGCAGGGTTTTGAGGATGGTGGCGCCGCGGCGCAGCGCAGCCAGACTCATTCGACCCCCTGGTGTCGGCTCAGTCGAGCATCCAGCTGCGCAACCCGTTGCGCTAGGGCGTCGATCTCTTGGCCAAACTGGGCCAGCTCCGTCGCGCAGGGGGCCAGTTGAAGCTCATCGCGCAAGAAAGTGCCGCTGTGTCGTTGTAAGCGACTGAGCTGCTCTGCGCCCTGTTGCCACCCGTTACGAGCGAGCTGATCGAGCCGATAGGCCATGCCATCGCCCACCAGTTTGCTAAGCGGCGCCGTCAGATCCGGTTCGATGGCACCGAGCAGGTGGGCCAGCTTGCCCGCCAGTTGAATATCGCCCTCGATGGTCAGCCTATCCTGCTTAATCAATTCGGAAAGGCTGTCACCCCGTCGTAATTGCCCTAGCGTGGCGAGGCTGAGGGTGAGCTGGCAGTCGATTGGCCCTTCGCAGCGGCTGTACACCTGGATGGGATCGGTGATCACCAAATAAAGCGGAAACTTCAGCTCCGCCAGATCCAGCTGGATCCGTTGCCCTTGCCAGCTGGCTAAGGGGCGGGGATCGGGGTGGAATTTCAATAGGCTCGCCAGAGCCGTTTCGAGCCAACCGGCTGCTAAAGTCGCTATCTGCATCGCCTTCCTGCTTGGCTGCGGTTCGTTAGAACTTGTATCCGCGGTGTAGGGCTACCACACCATTGGTCATGTTGACGTAGTCGGCCTGATCGAAGCCGGACTCCAGCATCATGTTCTTCAAGGTTTCCTGATCCGGGTGGACTCGGATCGACTCGGACAGGTAGAGGTAGGACTCCTTGTCGCCGGCGATCATGCCGCCCATCTGCGGGATCACCTTAAAGCTGTAGAAGTCATAGGCCTTCTGCATCAAGGCGTTCTTTGGCTTGGAGAACTCCAGCACCAGCAATTTGCCGCCTGGCTTAAGCACACGCTGCATGGAGCGCAGGGCTTTGGCCTTGTCGGTAACGTTACGTAGACCAAAGGCGATGGTGATGATATCGAAGTGGTTGTCGGGAAACGGCAGGGCTTCGGCGTTGGCTTGCACGTAGCTGACGTTGCCGACCACGCCATTGTCTTGCAGCTTGGCACGACCCACTTTGAGCATGGAGTCATTGATGTCTGCCAGGACCACTTCGCCGGTGGCGCCGACCAGATGGGCAAACTTGGCGGTCAGATCGCCGGTACCGCCAGCGAGATCGAGCACCTTCATACCAGGGCGTGCGGCGGCGCACTCAATGGTGAAGCGTTTCCAGTAGCGGTGGACGCCAAACGACATGACGTCGTTCATCAAGTCGTACTTCGAGGCAACGGAATGGAAAACGTCTGCCACCATCTCCGCTTTCTTATCCGCTTCTACCTGTTGGTAGCCAAAATGGGTTTTGTTGTCACCGCCGTCGGCCATGATGCTCTGATCCTGTGATTGCAATCCTCAAATGTGGCCACAGTCTACACTTTAACGCGTCTAACAGAAATGATGCCGATCGCACGGGATCCAACTGTCGTCTGAGGATGGAAATAGGGACATAACCCCCCTCAAGGGACGTGTTGGCTTTCGATGGCTCGGTGGTCGCGATGACCAGCTAGGAGGGGCGCGATGAGCGTTATGTTGTGGTGGTTCTGTTTTGCCCGATCCCGTTAGTGGCTCGCCTGTGCTTGCTGCTCGGCATCGGTTTTGCCCCTTGGTTGTGGGCCCTCGAAGAGCCGGCCTTGCCGTGGCAGCAGTATTTTGTCGCCAGCCGATTGGACCAGCTCGAGCGCCGTTTTGGCCTTGAGGGGCGCCAGCGTGTTGAAGCGCTAGAGCAATGGCTTTTGACGGAGCTGGCCATCGATCGCCCCACCTTAGAGCGGCTGGATGTGGTGAATCGGTATTTTAACCGGCTGCAGTTTGTCGACGATCAGGCCCACTGGGGCGTGGCTGATCACTGGGCCACGCCGTTGGAGATGGTGGCCAGTGGGGGGGGCGATTGCGAGGACTTCGTCATCCTCAAGTATATGGTGCTGAGGATCCTGCGCTTACCGCCTGAGGCGTTACGGCTGATGTACGTCAAGGCGATCGAGTTGGATCAGGCGCATATGGTGCTGCTCTACCTGGACACCCCGCAAGCCATGCCATTGGTACTGGATAACCTGATCGACACCATCGAGACCGGCGAACAGCGCTCGGATCTGCTGCCGGTGTACAGCTTCAATGCTGGTGGTCTGTGGAAGGCGCGGGCGTTTGATCAGGGCACTCAGTTGAAGGCCGGTGAGAGCGGGGTCGATCTGTGGGGCGAGCTGGTGGCCCGTTTGATTGAGGAGGGACAGGGATGACACTGTACCGTTTGTTGTTGCTGGCCATGGTGTTACTGATCGGCAGTCTGTCTTGCAGCAGCCTGTGGCTTTATCTACATGGGAGTCAGGCCTTTCTCAATCAGCAGCTGTCGGTGCACGCCCAGGACACCGCCACCTCGCTGGGATTGTCTCTGTCGCCGGTGTTGGGGGCGGACGACTGGGTGCTGGCGGGCTCGATGGCCGACAGTATCTTTGACCGGGGTGAGTATCAGTATGTGGCGATCCGCAGTTTGGATCAGCGCCAGAGTATCGAGCGGCTCAGCCGGGCCAGTGCGTCGGGATCGCCGCGCTGGTTCCGCCACCTGTTTCCCTTGAATGCGCCGGTCGAGCGCAGTCAGGTCAATGCCCGTTGGCGCTTGGTGGCGGATGTCGAGGTGCAGGCCAGTGTGGTGCGGGCATACGATTACCTGTGGCAGATCAGTCGCAAGGCGATGCTGTTCAGTGCGGCTCTGGCCCTGGTGTCGGCCTTGGTGGGCGCCTGGATATTGCGGCAGCTGCTGCAGCCGTTGCAACTGGTGGAGCGCCAGGCTCGGGGCTTGCGGCGCCACCATTACATCAAGCAGGCGAGCCTACCTCGGGTGCGGGAGCTGCGTTCATTGGTGCAGACCATGAACGTGATGGTGGATCACTCCGAGGCGATGTTTAAGGAGCAATGCCGCCGGATGGAGCGGCTGCGGGCGCAATCGCTGCTGGATGAGCAGACTGGGCTAGGGAATCTTGCCCGGGGTCGTAAGCGTTTGGCGCAACTGCTTAAAGATGCGGAGCTGGGCGATGGCATGATCGCCAAGGTGCATCTGGTGGGGCTGGACAAGGTGGCGCTGAAAAGTGGGGTTGACGCCGAGCTGAGTTTGCTCAGAGCCGTGGCGACACGTTTGTCTGAGTGGGTGTTACAGCTGCCTCATGCCCGAGTGTACCGGGTTGGATTTGCCGATTTTATGTTGCTGTTTCCCGGGATCGGCGCGGCGGATCTGGCGAGCCTGGAAACTGAGGTGCGCCAGCGGATCAGCATCGATCTGCAGCAGGCCGGTGGCGATAGGGTGCTGATCGTGGCGTGCGGCTATCCGCTCAATGAGGCGATGGAGGTGGTCGAGGGGCGGCTGGAGCATCAACTGTCGTTGGCGTTAACGCAGGATCAGGCCAGTGTCTATCTGTGTGATAGCGGCGCTGAGTTGGCGCCGCTGGATCTGGCCATGCAGGAGCAGCAATTGACCCAGCTGCTGAGCGTGCCGCCCAGGCTGATGCTGCAGCCGGTGTTTGATCGAACCGGTCAGACGCTGCATCAAGAGGTGTTGGCGCGTTTTAATGACGGCCAGCGCTGGATCAACCCCGGCCCGGTGATGGCGATGGTGGCGCGCCAACGTTGCCATCAGCAGCTGGATCTGCTGGTGTTGGAGAACATCCTGCGCCGTTTACGCTTGCGCCCTCAGGTGCAGCCGGTGACCTGCAACCTGACCGCCGAGTCGGTGTTGGATCCGCTATTTCTCGGCCAGTTGCGCCGGCGCATGTCGGGCCATTGGCAGGCGGTGGGGTTTGAGGTGCCAGAGCGGGCTTTTCTGGTGGATCCTCAGCTGACCCAGCGCTTTCTTGAGGCGCTGCAAGACAATGGTGCGCGGATCTGGCTGGATCACACCACACCGGCGGGTATGGTCTTGATGGCCAAGCCCGGTTTGCATGGTATTAAGTTGGATCCTGCCTATACCCGCTCGTTGCTCAGTGAGGAGGGGCATACCGATCTGATCGAGATGATGATCGGCGCGGCCCACACCCGCGGCATCAAGGTGGTGGCCGAGCAGGTGGAGGAGGCGGCGCTGGCGGAGCGGCTCTGGCAGTTGGGGATCGATGGGGTGCAGGGGTTTGCGGTGCGTCCCCCCAAACCCTTTAGCTCCGAGGATGGCCCGGTGGCCCTGGACGATTGAGCGGCGTCAGTGGCACGGGTGCTGGCGGCCGTCCCGATAACACAGCACCAATTCGCTCAGCAGTTGGCCGATCTCTCGCTCACCCTGGCTCAGCCCAGCGGGATGACAGCCCGGTGCGGCCTCGGCCAGATGCAGATAGGTGACGGCATGGTGCTGGGCCAGACGATAGAGTGCATGGCAAGCATCTCGGACAGGGACGCCAATGATACTTTGCGCGGAGCTGGGCGCGGACTCGATCGCATCGAGATCCAGCTCCAGACCGACCGGTTGAGCGGTTGGCAGTCGTGAGCGGATCAGCTGCAGGGCAGCGTTCAGGCTCATCTCGCGGTGCAGCCAGATCTGCTGGAAGTCGTACCAGAAGATCCCCGATTGCTTCAGCTCAGCCAAGGCGTCGGCGTTGTTGCGCTGTTCGTGCAGGCCCAAGATCTGATAGTGGCTGAGCGCGCCTTGCTGCCAGGCGTAGCGGAAGGGATTGCCACTGTGTCGGCCTTCGCAGGCGCGGAAGTCGCAGTGGGGATCGAGGTTGACCGCCGCCATGGGTTGGCCCAGTGCCTGGCTGCAGCCTTGTAGGATCGGCAGGGCGTTGTTGTGGCCACCGCCGATCACGATGGGCTCGAGTCCCGCTTGGACAATGGCAGCGATCAGCGGACTGAGCCGCCGATCCAGCTGGGTGACGAGTTCACGCAGTTGGTCGAGCTGCTTGGGTTTGGCGGGATCCAGCGGCGCCGCCTGTTGGCGCAGATCCGCCAAGGCCACTTCGCCCCAGAGCAACAGATCACTGCCATCACAATCGGGGGTGGCGGGCAGGTTGAGGAAGTGTTGTAAGAAGGCGGGCCAGCCGCGCTCGGCACCGCCACGGCCGAGGTTGGCGCGGGGGCCAAGATCTTCCGGCACCCCGAGCAGCACATAGCGGGCACCGTGTTGCTGGGCATGGCGCAGTTGTTGGTCTATCGGCGCGCTGATCGGCAGCTGCAGCGTTTGACCCAAGCGTTGTTCCCCTGAGCGGGGCCGAAGGTAGTGTGCCAGCGTGGCACCGTCCATGGTGCGCAGCATGTTATTCCAGATCCAGCGGTTCGTCTGACAGGATGATCCCGGTGGCATCGATGTAGAGATGGTCTTCGGGCATAAAGGTGACGCCGCCAAAGTTGACCGGGATATCGATCTGACCTTCGCGGTTCTGGCTGGCACCGACCGGGATGGGGGCCAGTGCCATGATCCCCAGATCCAGATCCTCCAGCCCATCGACATCGCGCACGGCACCCGACACCACCAGCCCTTCCCAACCTTGCTCTACGGCGCGCTCGGCCAGCGCCAGATCGATCAGGGCGCGGCGCATCGAGCCGCCTCCGTCGATCACCAACACCTTGCCGCTGCCATCCCGCTCCAGTGCTTCAGCGATGGCGCTGTTGTCTTCAAAGCACTTGACCGTGCTGACTTGGCCGCCGAACGAGGCAACGCCGCCGAAGTTACTGAAGATGGGCTCGACGACGTCGATCTGATCGCCGTAAAGATCGCAGAGTTCGGACGTGTTGTAGTGCATGGAGGGCTCCTGGACTGTGGGCAAGCGACCCCTGTCAAATTAGCTAAAACCTGTTGAATTGCAATCTAATGATGTGATTAACGCGCGGCGGTTCAAGAATACGGTTGCGCTGTCATCGGCCAGCCTCAAACCTGTCATGTGCGCGTCGACGGGCCGTCACCCGTTTGTCACGGCCGCTGCCTAGCGTTAGAGCCAGGTTGAAGGAGGCGACGATGTGGCAAAAATTGGATGAACTTGATCGGGATGGCTTGTTGCGCTTACAGCGGTTGCCCGGCGCGCCGATCTGGCAACCCATGGCCCGGGGGATCTCGCTGAGTGGCGATGGGGCCGGTTATCTGCTGTTTGCTTTGTTATTGGCGGAGCTTGGCGGGGCGCGCGGTGTCGCGTTTCTTTTTGCTGGGTTGGCGGCATTTGCGGTGGAGCTGCCGATCTATTGGCTGCTGAAGAACAGCCTGAGGCGGGGGCGACCCTGCCATGTGTTGGGTGAGGTGATGGCGAGCGTGGAGCCCCATGATCGGTTTAGCCTGCCCTCCGGTCATACCGCTGCGGCGTTTATCTTTGCGTCTTTGTTGGCCTGGTATTGGCCACCACTGGCGGGGGTGGCGTTTGCCTGGGCGAGCTTGGTGGGGCTGTCGCGAGTCTTGCTCGGGGTGCACTATCCTGGGGATGTTTTGGTGGGGGCCGGTCTCGGTCTCTGGAGCGCGCAGTTGGGACTGAGTTGGGTGGGGTAGATGATGGGTTTGGCTCGATATTTTTCACAACATAAGATTAGGGATTGATCACGATGCGGATCCTTTACGGCGTACAAGGCACGGGCAATGGCCACCTGACACGCGCTCGGGTGATCGCCCCGGCGTTTGCCAAAGCGGGGGTCGAGGTGGACTACCTGTTTTCTGGCCGGGCGCGGGATAAGTTCTTCGATATGGCGCCGTTTGGCGAATTTCAGTGCAAAACCGGACTGACCTTTGTCAGTCGCGCAGGCAAGATCCGCTTTGTCGAGACGGCACTGAAGAATCGTCTGTGGCAGTGGTTTCAGGACGTGAAACAGTTGGATCTGTCTCAGTATGATCTGGTGTTAAACGACTTCGAGCCTGTCAGTGCTTGGGCGGCCAAGCGGCAGGGCAAGCCCTGTATCGGGATCAGCCATCAAAACGCGTTTAACCATCCGGTGCCGGTGAGCGGTGACAGTTGGGTCAATCGCCAGATCATGCAGCACTTTGCGCCGACAACCGTCGCGCTGGGGTGCCATTGGCATCATTTCGGTTGCGATCTCTTGCCCCCCTTTATTGAGCCGATCCGTCCTTCGGAGCAGGGCAGCGGCCGGGTGCTTATCTACCTGCCGTTTGAAGACGCCAATGACATTGTGGCGCTGCTCAAGGCGTTGCCGGAGCAAGCCTTCGCGGTCTATCACGGCGAGGCGCCGGACTCGCCGTTGCCGGCCAATGTGCAGTGGCATGGGTTTTGTCGGGCGGGATTTCAGCGTGAGTTGGCCAGCTGTCAGGGGGTGATCTGCTCGGCGGGGTTTGAGTTGGTGTCCGAAGCCTTGGTGCTGGGCAAGAAGCTCTTGCTTAAGCCGTTGCAGGGGCAGTTTGAGCAACAATCCAATGCGATGGCGCTGGAGTTGTTGGGTGTCGCAACGGTCATGCAGCAGCTCCAAAGTGAGCGAGTGTGCCAATGGTTGGCTGAGCCGGAGATCGAGCCGATCGGCTATCCACAGATGGGCGATGCCTTAGTGGAGTGGTTACTGCGCAAGGATTGGGACGACGTGGCGGGCTTGTGCCAGTCTTCCTGGCAGCGCGCCAAGCTGCCTGAGGCGTGGCAACATAAGTGGGCGACCGCCTATTAAGCGCACTAAGACAAGGGCAGCCGGCAGGCTGCCCTTGTTGGTCTTAGTGGGTGATCACTCGCGGCAGGGCCTTGGCTTGGGTAACCCAGTCCTCGACGGCCGTGCTGGTCGGCAGCTGCCTGACCAGGCTTTTTTCTTCATTGACCTCGGCCATTTTGGCATGAAGATTAGCCGCATTGCGCTGGGCCAGCTCAGGCACGGTGTCAACGCCAGCGGCCTCTAGCAGATCGGCATATTGAGTGCTGACGCCTTTGATCCGGGCCAGATCGGCTCGGTTAACCCAGTTGAGGATCAGGCTTTCGCTGATCTCGGTGGCCTGGGCGAGCTTGCCGCGTCCGGCCTTGCTGGCGGCGGACTCGAGTAGCTGTTCTAACGTGGCTACCCCGGCGTCACTGAGCTTGCTGCTGTAGCTTGGGCCGATCCCTTCGATGCTGGTGAGTGCGGTCATCTTGGTGCTCCATTGTCAGAGAGAATCGCTAAAAAGGTAGATGAAAGATCCTGTTTGTGCCTGTTGTTCGAGGAAAAACGTGCTGATGTGATCGGTTTAGGTGTGTGCTCCGTAGATCGCACAGGGTGAGGGTGACTGGGGATAGGCATGCGACATATTTTGGTCTTAGGGGCGAGCGGATTTGTTGGTAGCCACCTGGTGCCGCTGTTGCTTCAGCAGGGGCACCAGGTGCGCGTGGCTGGACGGCGGCCAGAGGGGTTGGCGCAGCGCGGTTGGGCGGCGGATCGTGTCCGGGCGGATGTGCTTGAACCGGAAACGCTGGAGGCGGCGCTGGCGGGCATCGAGGTGGTGTATTACCTGGTGCACGCAATGACCGAGGGCGATGGCTATGGCGAGCGAGAATCCCAAGGCGCCCGTAATGTCGCGGCGGCGGCACACGCTGCGGGCGTCGCGCGGATCATCTATCTCGGCGCCCTGCGGCCCGAGCAGGCTGATTCGACGCATCTGCGCAGCCGAAGTGCCACCGGCGCGGCCTTGCGCGCGGGCTCCGTGCCGCTCACGGAGATCGGCGCACCGGTGATCATCGGGCCCGGCTCGGCGGCGTTTGAGGTGATGCGCGATCTGCTCTATCACCTGCCGCTGATGGTGACGCCCAAATGGGTGCGCTCGAAGATGGCGCCGATCGCCCTGCCGGATCTGCTGCACTATCTGATCGGGGTGCTGGAGCGGCCGGAGAGCGTCGGTCGGCATTACAACGTCAGCGGGCCGGAGATCCTCAGCTATGAGCAGCAGATCCACCGCTTTGCGGCCTTTATCGGCCGCCGGATCCGGATCGTGCCGGTGCCTCTGCTGTCGCCAGGTCTGTCGGCGCGCTGGTTGCGCTGGATCACCTCGGTGCCGACCGGGATCGCCAAGGCGTTGGTGGGCGGACTGAAGCAAGATCTGCTGGCGGACGACCGTGCGATCCGCGCGTTACTGCCGCGGCGGCGGATGGGATTTGATGAGGCGGTGCGCTGGTCTTTGGCGCAGGAGCGCGAGCATATCGCCGAGCAAACCCCGGCATTGGCGCCCGTGTTGCGTCGTCGCTGGCGGCCTGCTTTTAGCTTTTATCCTAAGCGTGACGGTGCACGTGCCGTTATCGATGCGCCCCCGGCGCAGGTGTGGTCGGTGATCAATCAGATCGGTGCGGCCCCCAGATATTTTGCGTTTGATGGTTTGTGGCGCATTCGTGAGGCGATGGATGCGGCCATTGGAGGGCGGGGTTTGAGCTATTATCGGCGCGATCCGCATGAGCTGGTGGCGGGGGATCGGATCGATTCCTGGACGGTGGCTGAGCTGCAGCCGCAGCGTCGGCTCAGCTTGCTGTTTGGCATGAAGGCACCGGGCATGGGCGGACTGAGCTTTGAGTTGACGCCGAGCGGCGACCAAACCCAGCTCAGCCTCACTTGTTGGTGGTATCCGCAGGGGGTTTGGGGACTGCTCTACTGGTGGGCCTTGTTACCAGCGCATGTGCTGCTGTTTCGGCGCATGGTGAGCAACATTGAGCGCTTGGCCCTGCAGGGGACTCCGACCCCGGCCTAAGCTCAGAGCCAGCGACGTACCCGTTGGCAATAGTGGTCGAATTCACGGCCAAAGCGTTGTAGCAGGTGGCGCTCCTCCGGGCCGATCTGGAAGCGATTCATGTATAGCACGAACAGCGGCAAGACCAGCAATGGCAGCAGGGCGCTAAGGTAGAGCGACCAGCCGAGCAGTGCCAGTAGCATGCCCAGGTACATGGGATTGCGCGTCAGCCGATAGATCCCGCCGTTCACCAGTGCGGTGGCGTCTGGGCGGGCCGGGTGCACTGTGGTACTGGCTCGGCGAAACGCCAGCACGCCGGCCAGCGCGATCAGTACGCCGAGCGCCAGAGCCAAAGCCAACAGGCTATTTTTGAATACCGGCGGCAGCGGCCAGCGCGGCCCCAGTCGGGCCAGCAGCGTCATCAGTTGGCTGGCGATAAGGGCGATCAGTAGTGGCGGTACTTTTAGCTCGAGGGCGTGCATCTTCGCTCCGTGCGTGGGGGACGGCGCCGTGCATTACCCCCGGCAGGGTATGGGCTCGGGCCGCCGCGATCGGGCCTGCGGCTTGAGGCGGCGATGGTTGGCGCAGCCAGTGCGATCCATCCTCACCACTGAGTGGCGTAGCGTAGCAAGATCTCAGGCTGGGATCTGTAAGAAAAACGCCCCCGCTTCCATAGGGAGGCGGGGGCGTTGTTGGCGGCGCGCTGAGGCTACTTCGGTTTGCTGGCGTCGTGAAACTGCACCTTGAGCGGAATGAGCGGCTCGCGCGAGGCGTTGGCGGCGCGCATTCGGCTCAGGTAGTCCTGCCACAACTCCGCTTGGTTTTGCCCCATCTCCCACAGGTATTGCCAGGAATAGAGGCCGGAGTCGTGGCCATCGTCAAACACCAACTTCACGGCGTAAGCGCCGACCGGCTCGATCTTGACGATGTTGACCTCCCGTTTGTGGGTCACCAGCTTGGGGTTGCCGTGGCCATGCACCTCCGCCGAGGGCGAGCACACTCGCAGCAGCTCGCAGGCGAGGGTGTAAGACTCGCCGTCATCGAACTCGATCTCCAGCACGCGACTGCTCTGCTTTAACTTAAGCGCTGTGACTCTTGGGGCCATGGTGACTTCCTATCGTAAAACGCCCTGATACAAGGAAAGAGCCTAGGTACTAAGGAAACGCCTAGGTACTAGGGAAACGCCTAGGTACTAGGGAAGAGCAAAAGCGTTTCGCACTCTTGCTCTTAGAACCTAGCAGAGCGAAGCCCGCCATAGAGCCTGCTCTTAATGCTCTTAGTACCTAGAACCTAGCAGGGCGAAGCCCGCCCTAGAACCTGCTGTTAAAGGATAAAGCGAGCCAGATCTTCGTCTTCCACCAACACATCCAGATGGCTGTTGACGTAATCGGCGTCGATCTTAAAGGATTGGCCGCTCTTGTCGGAGGCGTCGAAGGAGATCTCCTCCATCAGCCGCTCCATCACGGTGTGCAGACGACGGGCACCGATGTTCTCGGTGCGCTCGTTGACCTGCCAGGCCGCTTCGGCGATGCGATCGATGCCGTCCTGAGTGAACTCGATGGTGACGCCTTCGGTGCCCATCAGCGCGATGTATTGCTCGGTCAGGCTGGCGTGGGGCTCGGTCAGGATGCGAACGAAATCTTCCGCTGACAGTGCGTCCAGTTCAACCCGGATCGGCAGGCGGCCCTGCAGCTCAGGGATCAGATCCGATGGCTTGGCCAACTGGAACGCGCCGGAGGCGATAAACAGGATGTGATCGGTTTTGACCATGCCGTGTTTGGTGGAGACGGTGCTGCCTTCCACCAGTGGCAGTAAGTCGCGCTGTACCCCTTCGCGGGATACGTCGGGGCCGGAGGCTTCACCGCGCTTACAGATCTTGTCGATCTCATCGAGGAAGACGATGCCGTTTTGCTCGACGGATTCGATCGCCTTCTCTTTCAGCTCTTCCGGGTTGACCAGTTTGCCCGCTTCCTCTTCGATCAGCGCTTTGAAGGCGTCTTTGACCTTCATTTTGCGGCGATCTTTCTGCTGGCCGCCCATGTTCTGGAACAGACCCTGCAGTTGGTTGGTCATCTCCTCCATGCCCGGAGGTGCCATGATCTCTACGCCCATCTGGGATTGAGACACTTCGATCTCGATCTCTTTGTCGTCCAGCTTGCCTTCGCGCAATTTCTTGCGGAACACCTGACGGGTGCTGCTGTTGTCGGACTTCTGCTCGTTGCCCCACTGATCTTTGGCCGGTGGCAGCAGCGCATCGAGCACGCGCTCTTCCGCGGCTTCTTCGGCGCGGAAACGGTTACGCTCCACTTCCTGCTCGCGGGTCATCTTGATGGCGGAATCGGTCAGATCACGGATGATCTGCTCCACTTCCTTACCGACGTAACCCACCTCGGTGAATTTGGTGGCTTCGACCTTGATGAACGGTGCGTTGGCCAGCTTGGCCAGACGACGGGCGATCTCGGTTTTACCGACACCGGTCGGGCCGATCATCAGGATGTTCTTGGGCGTCACTTCCTGGCGCAAGTCCGGCTGCAACTGCATGCGGCGCCAGCGGTTACGTAGGGCAATGGCGACGGCTTTCTTGGCGCCGGACTGGCCGATGATGTGGCTGTCCAGCTCGGACACGATCTCGCGCGGGGTCATAGCGGACATTATTGCGCCTCCTTGGTGGACAACTCTTCGATGGTTTGGGTGGTGTTGGTGAAGACGCAGATCTCACCGGCGATGGTCAGGGCTTTTTGGCAGATCTCGCGCGCGCCCAGATCGGTGTTTTGCAGCAGGGCCAGGCCGGCGGCCTGGGCAAAGTTGCCGCCGGAGCCGATGGCGATCAGATCGTGCTCGGGCTCGACCACGTCGCCGTTACCGGAGATCAGCAAGCTGGTTTCATTATCGGCGACGATCAGCATGGCTTCGAGTTTTTGCAAGGAGCGCTCGGTGCGCCATGCCTTCGCCAGCTCGACCGCTGCGCGGGTCAGGTGGCCTTGGTGGGCGTTGAGTTTGGCTTCGAGCAGCTCAAACAGGGTAAAGGCGTCGGCGGTGGCGCCGGCGAATCCGGCCAAGACTTTGCCGCCGTGCAGGTGGCGTACCTTGCGGGCGTTGCCCTTCATAACGGTATTGCCCAGGGAAACCTGGCCATCGCCAGCGATGACAACCTTATCGCCGCGGCGTACAGACACAATCGTGGTCATTTGGAACCCTTATCTACGGGGCGGTCGGAACGGACCGCCACTGAAAATGTGGTGGCAGATCGGCCCTGTGGGCGGATCTGAGCGGCAGGCGTAAGGCCATGGCGCTTTGCATTAGTGTAGATGTGGGGATGGGGAGGGACGGGATCAACCCTGTAGGGGCAATTCCCGCCATGACGCCAGTTTGAGTTCAGCCCTAGAGCATGCGTGCCAGCACATCGGCTTGGTGGCGCTGATCCAGCCAGCGGTGTTTGACGGCGCCGGCGATATGCAGCAACACCAAGCCCAGCATGGTATAGGCGAGCGGACCATGCAGCGTATGGGCGACGGAGCCAAGGGTTTCGCTTTGTGGGGTGATGGTGGGCACCACCCAGCCAAACACGGCCAACTCCCGATCGATGGTCGACATGATGAAGCCGGACAGGGGGAGCGCCAGCATCAACAGGTAAAGCAGGCTATGGGTGGCGTGAGACAAGCCGATCTCCCAGCGCTTGAGGATCCCGACCGAGCTGGGAACCGGACTGCTGCGCCGGGCAAGCACGCGCAGCACCCACAGCGCGAGCAACAGCACGCCGAAGGATTTGTGCAGGCCATACAGCTCCCATTTGAATGCGGATTTTTCCAACCCTTCCATATACCAGCCGACGGCGATCAGGCTAAGTAAACTGAGGGCCATCAGCCAGTGCAGTAGGCGCAGTGGCAGAGCGTATTTCGATACCTTCATGGCAACGTCCTTTGTTGTTGTGTTGCGCCCATGATCGATAATTATTAGCCGCTTAGCCAGACCCGATCCGGTTTGACTTGATGTAGATCAGACCACAAATTGCTCCAGCTTCTGGCGCTGCTCATCGGCGATGTGGGCGACCTGCTCGGACTGGACCGACAATTGATCGATCTGGTTTTGCCGTTCACTGGCTTGCGCGGCCAATGAACGGACGCTGGTGTTGATCTGATGGCACTGCTCGGTCTGCTCGGCCGTGGCGCTGGTGATCGCATCGGCCCGGCTTTGCACCATCACGATGGCGTGGTGGATCTGCTCGGTGGCGCCTTCGAGCGTTTGGCGCAATTCGGCGGTTCGGCTCATCTCCTCGCGGCTGGCGGTGATGGAGTGGCGGGCATTGCCGGCCGCGTGGTGCAGGGTCTGGATCATCTGCTCGATGGAGTTGGTTTGCTCTCGGGTCTGGGCAGCCAGCTTGCGCACCTCGTCGGCCACCACGGCAAAGCCGCGGCCCTGCTCGCCGGCCCGCGCCGCCTCGATGGCCGCATTGAGCGCCAGCAGATTGGTGCGATCGGCGATGTTATTGATCACTTCGGCCACGGCGCCGATCTGATCCACCTGGGTATCCAGCTCGGCCATGCGGCCGTCGTTGTCGTTGAGGTGGCTGGCCAGGGCATCGAGGTGCTCGCTGGTGCGATAGAGCGCTTGCTGCCCCTGCTTGGCCAGATCGGCGCTGAGTCGGCTGTCCTCTGAAGTCTGGGCACTGGCCTGTGCGATCCCCTGCAGGCTGGCGTCCAACTCCGCCACCGCCGCAGCGATCTGGGTGGTTTGGCTGGCCTGGGTGGCAAGTGCCTGCTGCTGGTTGTGGCTGATCTGAGTGCTGACTTCGGCGGCCTGACTCAGCTCCTGGCCCCGCTGGCGCAGCTGGCCCATGGTGTCACGGTTGTTGTCGTTGGCCTGGTTGAGCCAGCGAGCCAACTGCTGAAACTCGGCCGGGCTGTTGGCATGGCAGTAGTGGGTAAAGTCGCCGTTGGCCATCGCCTTGATGGTGCCCTTGAGCTGCGCCAGGACGTGACGCAGGCGTAGCATTAAGCGGTACGTTAGGTAGGCGACGATGAGCCCGCCGAGCAGGGTCAAGGCCAGCAGCCACTTGCGGCTCTGCTGTACGGTCTCTGTGGTATCTGTCTGGGCTTGAGCGACCAGTTGATCGGCATTGGCGCGCAGCAACGCCAATGCCTCGGCCAGTGGCTGCAGCTGGGACAGCAATTGACTCAGGCCATTCTCTGTTAGGTGGTTGAGTCGCACCCGCTCCACCTCTTGAGCAAACAAGCCGTCGCGGGTCGCGCCCTGCTCCAGCACCTCCAGTGCCGCGAGGGCCGATGGGAACGTATCGAGCTCAGGGTTGAGTTGGGCCAGAGAGTCGTATTGAAAGCGCATCCGACTGATATAAGCGCGTACCTCACGATATTGGTTTTGCGCTTCGTCCGGCGTGTTTGCCGTCGTCAACTGGACGATGGCACCGACCAGGCCTCCGGCGCCGGAGATAAAGCTGTCGTAGGCGTCATTGGCACCGGGGAGCGTGTCAAACAGCAAAGGGTAGATCCGCGCCATCTCATTGCGCACCGAGTTGACGGAAAACAGCAGATAGCCCCGGCCTTCACTGAGGGTATGCTCGATCTCCAGTTTCTGTGCGATCTGCCGCAGCAGTGTATCCATGGTTTGCTGCGTGTCACGGGTTTGCAGGGTGATGGGCTCTAACCCCTGTACCAACCAAGGGTGGGGGTAACGCTCGCTGGCGTGCTGCAACTGTGCCAGCGCAGTGCGCAGTTGTTGTTGATGCTGCTGGTAGATCTGTTGGCGTTGGTGAAACTGAGCCAGATCCCCGCTGTTGATGGCGTTGCGCAGGGATTGATCCAACTGCAACACCTGACGTTCAATGCTGCCCGCGGCGGTGGCGATTGGCAGGGCTTCCGTGCCGAGTTGATCGATGGTCCGAGAGAGGGTGGTCAGTCCCCATAAGGCACAACCGACTAGGGCCAGAGCGATGGCCAGTTGCAGCAACATAGACAGGGTGATCCGCTGGATCAGGGTGAGGGCAGCGAGTGGGCGAAAAATGACGGACATGATCCTTCTCATACAGAGTACGTCGGCGGGATCACGTTTTACTGCAGATATATGACGCCGTTATGACTGTATTCGAAGCTGGTTATTTCTCTGGTCAGACATCTGGCTCTTTCACTGTTTCGTCATGATTTCGACTCTATAGTGATATGGCATATTCAACCAGAGGGAGTGGTATCGCATGGATCGCAAAGTGGCACTTATTACCGGCGGGCTCGGGGGGATCGGCCTGACCCTGACCAAGTCTTTGGCAGAAGCTGGCTATCAGGTGGTCGCTGGCTGCCGACCCAATAGTAGCAATGCGGAAAAGCACGCCGGGGAACTGGCGCAATCACACCCCGACGTTAAGGTCGTGCCCTTTAATGTCTCGGATTTTGATGAATGTCAGCGGGTGGTGTTGGATATTGAGGAGACGGTGGGGCCCATCTCGGTGTTGGTTAATAACGCCGGTATTACCTGGGACGGTCAGTTGAAGAAGATGAAGGCCGAGCAGTGGCGTTCAGTGATGGACACCAATTTGGACAGCGTATTTAACCTGTCCCGCGCCCTGATCCCACAGATGTTGGCGCGCCAATATGGCCGTATCATCAGCATCTCTTCGGTCAATGGCGAGAAGGGGCAATTTGGTCAGACCAACTACGCCGCTGCCAAAGCGGGTATGTATGGCTTTACCAAGTCGTTGGCGCAGGAGGTGGCGTCCAAAGGGATCACCGTCAATACCATCTCGCCGGGTTACATCGAGACCGATATGATCCGTGCGATCAAAGAGGAGATCCGTGAGGGGATCCGCACTCAGATCCCGGTGAAGCGCTTTGGTCAGCCGGAGGAGATCGCCCGGGCGGTGTTGTTCCTGGCGGATGAGCAGGCGGGATTTATCACCGGCTCGAATCTGTCCATCAATGGCGGCCAGTATATGTAATCGCCCTAGAGCTCAATGCGAGTCTCAAGCCGCGCCTCAGCGCGGCTTTTGTTTTTCTGCGTCGGGGCGTTGCGTTGGCAGCACTCCAGACACAGCTGCCATAGCCGGTGTTTGCTGGCCGGATCCAGCGCGGTGACTTGCGCCAGGCATAACTGCTGCTGCGTAACCAATGACGCCAGCACGGCGTCGTCGATGGCGATCTGAACCCGAGTCATTCCATCCCTCTTAAATCCCCCTAAATGGTATTGGTAATTATTATCATTAAGTCTGATGTAGTTCAAGGGGGGATAACTTTAGCGATAGCGGGTGCGTACCTCGGCGGGCATGTGGGCCAACTGACTCTGCTTCAATGCTTCAAACGCGTGGTACAGCGGGGAGGGATCGCAGCCTTCCAGTTGCTCCAGTGCGTAGGCGATGGCCTCTAAGGTCGACAGGCTGTCTTCGCGGTGGGCTTTGCGGATCTGGTAGTTGCCTTGTGGTGCGGTGTGGAAGCTGAGCTTGGGCAGCGCCTGTAGCCAGGGATTGAGCTGCAGGATCTTGTGGGTTTTGCGCCAGGTGCCATCCAGCACCAACAACTGGCTGTGGGGGGGCAGTGTGGCCGTTTCCACTGGCTGGGCCTGTTCATCCGGGTAGAGCAGAAAAGCGGGGACGTCGGCCAGGTGCTGTCTCAGGGGGGCCAGATCGTCGGCACTTTCGCCGGGCCAGAGTTGGCAGTGATCTAACACCTTTTCGGTCAGCTTTGCCGTGCCTTTGGCGGCATTCAGCTCGCTGGGGTGGATCAAGATCTGCACCGGCAGATGATGATGCAGCGGGGTGATGTGCGCGCACAGGCAGACCTTCATCGGCCGCTCGCAATGCGGGCATTGGCGTCGTTTTTCAGTGGGCGATCCAGACATAGAGGCAGCCTGCTTCAATGGGTTGCTTGGGAGAGTTTAGGTGTTTGGCGTGCGCTCGGTACAGGGGGAAACCGAAGCGCGGGCAGGCGCCTCGGTTGGGTGGTCCGCATCAGCGTCAGTGCCAGCTCAACGCGGATGACGCGTTGAGCTGGCACTGAGCACTGAGCTTTAATCCCAGTTCCAGATCTGACAGCCGTTGATCCCAGCCCGCTCCAGCGTATGGCGATGTGCTTCGGCTTGGCGTTTGCGCTCATAGGGACCGAGGCGAACCCGGTACCAAACCCCATTGCGGCCTTCGGTGCGACGCACCTCGGACTCGAGCCCTTGAAAGGCAATGGTGGCGCGCATTGACTGTGCCTGATCGTCGGTGCGGAACGAGCCACACTGCATCTGAAACGGCCCGGCACTCTGGCGTTGCTCTGGCAGTTCAACCTGCACTTCCTTATTGGGCAGTGACTCGATGAACTCCCAGCGCTCGGTCGGGGCTTCCGGCAAGGGTTGGCTTGGCTTGGCCGGCTCCGGCTTGGGCTCAGGCTGAGCTTGAACCGCCGGGCTGCCGGCACTCGGTGCGTGTTCCGACAGCGGCGCCTCACTGGCGCCTTGGATAGCACTGAGTACATAGCCAAACAGCGACAACATGGCCACGGCAAACAGCGCCAATGGCCACGGAAACGGCTTCTTGGCCGGAGCGTTACCCCGGCCTCGAGCGGTGCGGCTTCGACCGCGTGAGCGTCCCTTGCCCGCGTAGTCCCGGGTCATGGATTACATGCGCTCCAGGGTGTCAATGCCCAGCAGGCTGAGGCCCACTTTCAGGGTATTGGCGGTGGCGGCACACAGGCGCAGACGGCTGGCTTTGTCTTGGGCGCTGACGTCGTCTTTGTTGATTGGGCAGGCTTCGTAGAAGCTCATAAAGGCGCCAGCCAACTCAAACAGGTAGGTGCACATCAGGTGTGGCATGCCTTTGTTGGCAACGCCGTTGACCGCGTCATTGAACTGCACCAGCTTGTTGGCCAGGGCCTCTTCCTTGTCGTGGGACAGGACGATCTCACCGTTCAGTTGCTCGGCGGTGACGCCGGCCTTACGGAAGATGGACTGGATCCGGCTGAAGGCGTACAGCATGTAAGGCGCGGTGTTGCCCTCGAAGGTCAGCATGTTGTCCCAGTCGAACACGTAATCCGTGGTGCGGTTCTTGTTCAGATCCGAGTACTTAACCGCGGCCATGGCGACGGTGTGGGCGATCTTCTCCAGCGCTTCGCCTTGCAGATCTGGGTTCTTCTCGCCGATCAGCTTCACAGCGCGGCTGTGCGCCTCTTCCAGCAACTCGGACAGCTTAACCGTGCCGCCGCTGCGGGTCTTAAATGGCTTGCCATCCTTGCCCAGCATCATGCCGAAGGCGCAGTGCTCGGTGGTGGTGGCGTCGGTCAGGTAGCCGGCCTTGCGGGCGATCAGCCAGGCTTGCTGCAGATGCTGGGCCTGACGGGAGTCGATGAAGTAGAGGATACGGTCGGCCGCGTAGTTGTCGACCCGGTATTTGGCGGCAGCGATGTCGGTGGTGGTGTAGAGGAAACCGCCGTCACGCTTACGGATGATCACGCCCATGGCGTTGCCATCTTTGCCCTTGAACTCGTCGAGGAACACCACGGTGGCGCCGGCGTCTTCGACGGCCAGACCCTGCTGGGTCAGATCGGATACCACTTCCGGCAGCAGATCGTTGTAGAGGCTTTCACCGGCGATGTGATCGTTGTTCAGGGATACGCCCAGGCGATCGTAGATCGCTTGGTTCTGCGCCATGGTGATGTCCACCAGCTTGCGCCACATGCGGTTGCAGTATTCGTCACCGCCTTGCAGTTTCACCACGTAGTTACGGGCGCGCTCGGCAAAGGCTTCGTCTTCGTCGTAGCACTTCTTGGCTTCGCGGTAGAAGGCTTCCAGATCGGACAGATCCATGTCAGCGGCGCTTTCGTTTTCCATCTTTTCCAGATAGGCGATCAGCATACCGAACTGGGTGCCCCAGTCGCCGATGTGGTTAGCGCGGATCACTTTGTGGCCCATGAATTCGAGGGTGCGGGTCACCGCATCGCCGATCACGGTTGAGCGGATATGGTGTACCGCCATCTCTTTGGCCACGTTGGGCGCGGAGTAATCGGTGATGATGGTTTGTGGCTGAGCGGCCGGCGCCACATTGGCGCGGCTGTCGTCGGCCATCGCTTCGATCTGCTTGGCCAGCCAGCGGCTGTCGAGGAAGAAGTTGATGAAGCCCGGGCCGGCGATCTCGGTCTTGGCCACCAGCTCGGAGGCCGGCAGGTTGTCGATGATCAGTCCCGCCAGCTCGCGCGGGTTCTTCTTGGCCGGTTTGGCCAGCATCATGGCCAGGTTGGTGGCCAGATCGCCGTGGCTCTTGTCTTTGGTGCGATCGACTTGAACGCGTGGCGCGGCATCGGATGGGATGATGGCCTGATCTTTCAGACGGCTGACGGTTTGTTCAAGTAATTGCTGGATTTGCTCTTTCATCGCGACACCAAAAAGCGTTAAAAACGGGCCGAAATCGGCGGATTATCGAACCCGATAGTTTAACCGGCTATGGCGTTAAAAACTACAGAAGATCTTGCGGATCCCGCTCCAAGTGCCAGCGGCAGCGGCGATCCGGCTCCAGCGCCTGCAGTTTGGGCAGCCAGGCCTCGAGTCCTTGCTGCAACTGCGGCCGGGTTGGGGCGAGGATCAGCGCCTGGAAACGGTACTTGCCCGCCTTGCGCTCCATCGGCGCCGGCATGGGGCCGATCATCTGTACCCCGGGCGCGTCCAGCAGCTGCTTGGCGTCGCGGATAAAGTGGCGGGCGACGTCGGCATAGTTGGACTCACTGCGCAGGATCGCCAGCTGCCAGTGCGGTGGCAATTGCGCTTGTTGCCGCTCGGTTAGGGCGTCGTCGGCGAAGGCGGCGTAGCCAGCCCCCATCAATTGGTGCAGCAGTGGGTGCTCCGGCTGATGGGTTTGCAACACCACCTCACCGGCCTTGCTAGCCCGGCCTGCGCGGCCAGCGACCTGAACGTAAAGCTGGGCCAGGCGCTCGGCGGCGCGGAAGTCGGCGGAGAACAGCGCCGAGTCCACATCCAGCATGGCCACCAGGGTGACGTCGGGGAAATGGTGGCCCTTGGCCAGCATCTGGGTGCCGACCAGGATCTTGACCTCGCCTTTGCGGATCTGCTCCAGCTTGGCCTCCAGGCTGCCCTTGCGGCTGGTGCTGTCGCGATCGATGCGCACCGAGGGGTAATCCGGGAATAGGCGCTCCAGTGCGCCTTCGAGCTGCTCGGTGCCGACCCCGCGGGTGAACAGCTGGGTCGAGCCGCAGTCGGGGCACTGGCGCGGCAGCCCTTTCTGGCTACCGCAGTGGTGGCACTGCACCATGTTGGCGCCTTGATGGACGGTGTAGAAGGCGTCACAGCGTTGGCATTCGTGCAGGTAGCCGCATTCATGGCACAGCAGCGCCGGGGCAAAGCCACGCCGGTTGAGAAACAGCATCACCTGATTGCCGGCTTTGAGGTGGGTGCCAATGCGCTCGATCAGCGGGGTCGACATGCCCGCATCCAGATGCAGATGGCGAATATCCTGCAGGATCTGCTTGACCGGTCGGCCCAGGCCGGCGCGTTGGCTTAACTTGAGGTGGCGGTAGCGGCCGGTCTTGACGTTGTTGAGGGTTTCCAGCGCCGGTGTGGCGCTGCCGAGGATGATCGGAACCCGCTCCAAGTGGGCGCGCATGACCGCCAGATCCCGGCCGTGGTAGCGAAACCCCTCTTGTTGCTTGAAGCTGGCGTCGTGCTCCTCATCGATGACGATCAACCCCAGCCCCGGCAGCGGGGTAAACAGCGCCGAGCGGGTGCCCAGCACGATGGCGGCGCCACCGGCCTTGGCCCGCTGCCAACTGAGCAGGCGCTCACTGTCGTTGACGTTGGAGTGCAGCACCTCCATCGGCAGCGGGAAGCGGCGACGAAAGCGGGCGATGGTTTGCGGCGTCAGGCCGATCTCCGGTACCAATACCAGGACGGGCTGACCGGTGCGCAGTACTCGCTCCATCACGGTTAGGTAGACCTCGGTTTTGCCCGAGCCGGTGACGCCATCGAGCAGGAAGGGCTGGAAGCCTTCGCTGTCGTTGATCGCCGCCACGGCCACGGCTTGTTCCGGATTGAGGGTGGGTGGGGTTTCGCCCAGCTCAAACTCGGTGTCCCAGCGATCCTGCCACTCGGGCTGCTCGGTGTGTGAGGCGATCAGCGCTTTGCCAGCCAGCGCTTTGAGCGCCGGTCGGCTGAACTCTAAGGGGGCGATCTGATCATCCTCAAGTGCCGGTTGGTGCTGGAGATAGGCGAGGATCCGAGCTTGCTGGTGCGCGCCTTTGAGTGCGTTAGGGTCTTGCTGTCGGCCTTGCTCGGTCAGCCGCCACAGAGTGCGGGCTTTGGGTTCACTGCTCTCCCCCTTGCGCAGCTTGACCGGCAGCAGTTGTGGCAGCACCATGCCCAGCGGCGACAGGTAGTAGCGGCTGGCGGTATTGGCCAGTTTCCACAGTGGCGCGGGCAGCAGGGGCTCAGGATCCAGTACCTCGGTGATGGGTTTGAGTTTGCTGGCAGGGACGTCACAGTGTTCGCTGAAGGCGACGACAAAGCCGATCTGATGGCGCTGGCCAAAGGGGACCTTGACCCGGCTGCCAATGATGGGCAGCGGCGCATTGTCGAGGGGCAGGTAACTGAACAGGCGCGGCAGGGGCACCGGCAGGGCGATCTGGATAAACACGGTAGCTCACAGAGGATTGGACTCTCTACTACCCTAACAGAGATAATCGGCGGCGGTAGGATCGGATCCCAGAGTTGCGTTTCCGGCCCAGACCTTAGTGCAGAAAATCAGCAAGGGTTATTGCGGCAGAGCGGACCATGCTGTAAACTCTCGCGCCCTGAAACTATGTGTAATTACGTGTGGTGTCCGGCATAGATCCGGTATAGCGACACGGCCTAAATTGAGGTTTTTCCCATGAAAGATGGTATCCATCCTAACTACGCAGAGATCACTGCGAACTGTTCTTGCGGTAACGTGATCAAAGTTGGCTCCACTGTAGGTAAGAGCCTGCACTTGGACGTTTGCTCTGCATGTCACCCATTCTACACCGGCAAGCAGAAGGTACTGGATACCGGCGGTCGTGTTGAGAAGTTCAAGAACCGTTTTGGCGCGCTGTCTTCCAAGAAGTAAGCGTTTCAAACGATTCGAAGAAGGGCGCCTTAGGGCGCCCTTTCTTTTTGTCTCGCGTTTGTCCAGTCGCATTATTGCGGCGACTTGATCGCATAATTTCAACTTTGAACCTTTCTCTCATCCGCTCACTTTCGGCTTGCCGATACCCATTGCCTTGTTTTTCCTCATTCAATTCTATTTTTGCCGTGAACTTGGCGTGACGCTGGGCTGGTCACTGTGGCGTTAGCCGCCGACAGCGCGGACACAATGGGCCAATCAGGCCGGTTATTTGCGTTATATTCCTACTGTTTGGATGCTTGGGAGCATAAATTTTTGTTCTTATCATCAATGGGTTATATGGCAGTATGAGCATCGTGTGAATTTTTGTGATGTCGCCTTTGCTTTTGCCTGACATAGCGGTATGTTTTGCGCGTCCCCCAGACTTTTCACCCTTCGCATTTGGATAGATAACAAAATGACGGATCTGCGCGACCAAGCCCTCGAGTACCATGCCCAGCCGGTTCCCGGCAAAATCAGCATCGCTTTAACCAAGCCCGCCGAGACGGCGCACGATCTTGCTTTGGCCTACAGCCCTGGCGTTGCCGAGCCGGTCCGCGAGATCGCGGCCGATCCTAATGACGCCTACCGCTACACCAACAAAGGCAATCTGGTGGCGGTGATCACCAACGGCACCGCCATCTTGGGCCTGGGCAATCTAGGCCCCTTGGCGTCGAAACCCGTGATGGAGGGCAAGGCACTGCTGTTTAAGCGTTTTGCCAATATCGATTCGATCGATATCGAGGTGAAGCACCGTACCCCGGATGAATTTATCGATACCGTCGCCAACATTGCCGACACCTTCGGGGGGATCAACCTGGAGGATATCCGTGCGCCGGAGTGCTTTGAGATCGAGAAGCAGCTGATCGCGCGTTGTTCGGTGCCGGTGTTTCACGACGATCAACACGGCACCGCGATCGTGACGTCGGCGGGTTTGCTCAACGCCTTGGAGATCCAAGGTAAAGAGCTGTGCGAAAGCACCATCGTCTGCCTGGGCGCCGGCGCGGCGGCCATCGCTTGTATGGAGCTGCTGATCAAATGCGGTGCGATGCGCGAGAAGATCTACATGCTGGATCGTAACGGGGTGATCCACACCCGACGGGACGATCTTAACGAATACAAGAAGTTGTTTGCCAACAACACGGATAAGCGCACGCTGCAGGATGTGATCGTCGAGGCGGATGTGTTTGTTGGGGTGTCCGGGCCGGATCTGTTGTCGGCGGACGACGTCAAGCTGATGGCGGATAAACCAGTGATCTTCGCCTGCTCCAATCCTGATCCGGAGATCAAGCCGGAGCTGGCCCGGTCAGCGCGCCCAGACGTGATCATGGGCACCGGCCGCAGCGACTACCCCAATCAGGTTAATAACGTCCTCTGCTTCCCCTTTATCTTCCGCGGCGCGTTGGATGTGCGGGCCAGCTGCATCAATGATGCAATGAAGGTGGCGGCGGTGCATGCGCTGCGCGGTTTGGCCAAAGAGCCGGTACCGCAGAATGTGCTGGAGGCCTATGGCGCGGAGAGCATGACGTTTGGCCCGGATTACGTTTTACCCAAACCGGTGGACGGTCGCCTGTTGCCTCGGATCGCCAAAGCCGTGGCGCAAGCGGCGATCGATACCGGTGTGGCGGGGATCGCTGAATTGCCCTCTGCCTATGCCGCAAGTGACACGTAACCGCTTTTGCTGCTCTGGCTGAAGTCTGAGGGCGAAAGAATGGCTACAATAGACAAAGCTCGCAGTTGGCGGGCTTTTTTAATGGTTTGAGATTGTTATGTCGTTGAGATCTGTCATTGCCGCAGCCCTTGTTGCACTGAGCTGGCCCATACTGGCTGCACCGGGGGCCGAACAACGCCCGGAGTGGGGGATCGCCATCGGCGCCCGCTACGCCGATATTCCGTTTCAGACGGACGTCGATCAGGTGATGGATATCACCCCTCTGATGTATTTCAACTCTGAGCATTTCTACATTCACGGGCTCGAGGCGGGGTTCCACCTATGGGGTAATGAACGGCATCAGACCGCCCTGTTCAGCCGCTTTCGTTTTTTTGATATTCCGGCGGATTACCAGAATGAGTATCAAGAAGACAGCTTTGACACCGGCTGGCGTTATCGCTATCTACCAGGTCAGGATGACTACTTTGATGTGGAGCTGCTCAGTGATGGCAATGGCCGCAGCTACGGCCATTTTCGCTACGGTTTCTATCATCAGGAAGGCAAACTGGAGTTGTGGCCTGAGCTGTCGCTGGATTGGCGCAGCTCGAGCTTCAATGACAAGTATTACGGCTTAGGGTTGTATGAGTCCGGCGGCGATATCGGCGGCTCGGTCGGGATGGAGGCGCGCTACCACATCGCCAGCAACCTGTATCTGATGGGCAATGCCAAGATCAGTGCCTTTGGCGGCCCCTTGGGGGATCTGCCGACCCTGGACTCCCGCTACAACATCGAAACCTTTTTCGGCTTTGGCTTTTTCCCTGAGCCTTCCAAGCGGGGCGGGCGAGTGTCCTATGACTCTCTGGAGGGCCACTATGTGCGCGTCGCCCACGGCTATGCTACCGAATCCAATATGGGCGACATCTTCGGCGGCAGTTGGGTGAAGGATCCTTTTGAGAATCAGCTCACCTCGGTGTTTTGGGGCTTTCCTTTGACTCAAGAGCTGTTCGGCCTGCCGCTGGATATCTATTTGACCCCTGGGGCGATCGTGCATCACAGCTCTGAGGTGCAGGATCAAACCTTCGAAGGGGTCTTGGCGCTGAAAGCCTATTACACCTTTACCTGGCCCATCCGTTGGCGCTTCGGTGCAGGCGAAGGCCTGTCCTACGTTAAAGACATCACCCATATCGAACAGATCGAGATGGATCGCAAAGGCTATCGCCCCTCCAAGCTGATGAATTACGTTGATATCTCCTTAGATGTGAATATGGGCGATCTGCTCGGCTGGTCCAAGCTGGATAATCTCTGGCTGGGCTACAGCCTGCATCATCGCAGCTCCATCTTTGAAACCAGCTCGCAGTTTGGTCGGATCAAGGGCGGCAGCAACTACAACACCATCGCCCTGCAGTGGCACTTCTAGCCTGACAGGCCCAGCTCTTGGTATTGACAGCCCGGCATTGAGCCGGGCGTTTTTGTAACCGCGCGGGTGAATGCGGTTTCTGGCGACGGGATCGTCCGGGGGAATGTTGGCTTTTTACACTGCTTGACGGTAGCGGCGAATTCGCTGGGTAGACTGACAGCCAAGATCACACGACCAATTTGGTGGAGTCACGATGAAGTACCTAACCCCACTGGCGGCGACCCTGCTGTCTATGAACGTTGCGACGGCGCTGCACGCCGCCGAGGCCAGCTCCTATTCCAGTGTGCAGAGCGAAGGCACTCGCCCCAACATCATTATGATCTTCACCGACGATCTGCACTACGGCGCGCTGGGGGTGACTGGCTCGGTGAATACCGAGGCTAAGACGCCGAACATCGACAAGATCTTCAATGAAGGGGTGATCTTCCCGCAAGGCTACGCCACCCATGCGGTGAGCGCGCCCAGTCGTGCCGGCCTGATGACCGGCCGCTATCAGGCCCGCTTCGATTTCGAGACCCTGCCCGGCAGCACCGAAGAGCGGATGGAGGCCCGCTACGGCGTCAGCCTTGATGAAGTGATGATGTCGGATCTCTTGCAAGACGCTGGCTACAAGACCCACGCCATTGGCAAGTGGCACCTGGGGGCAAATCCCGAGTTTCAGCCGCACAACCGCGGTTTCGACCAATGGTTTGGTTACCGTGGCTCCTGCGGCTTCTATCAGTTTCGCAGCGAGAACCGGGCGATCAACCTGGGACAGCCCCTACCGCCGCTGGATCTGACCGAGAAACCGAATCTGGATATCGTTCGTAACGATGAGTCGGTGCACGTGCGCGGTTACCTGACCGAGGCATTTGCTCAGGAGGCCCGGGAGATCATCCTGCGGGAGAAGGAGGATCCCTTCTTCATCTATTACGCCCCCTACAATGCTCACGCGCCGGACATCGTGCCGGCCCATTACATTCCCGAAGGTGGCACTAAGCATGACGGCGTGATCGCCGCGCTGGATGTGTCGGTGGGCGTGATCCTCGATGCCTTGGATGAGGCCGGTGTGGCCGACAATACTTTGGTGGTGTTCTCCAACGACAATGGTGGCAAGCGCGAGTACAGCACCACCTTCAATGGTGGCAAGGCGACCTACTATGAGGGCGGTGTGCGGGTGCCGTTTGGCATGCGTTGGCCAAACCAGATCGAAGCGGGCAGCACCTTCAATGGTATGGTGTCGACCCTGGACATGCTACCGACCTTTGCCGCCGCAGCTGGCGCTGAGATCCCTACCGGTGTTGAGCTGGACGGCAAAGATCTGCTGCCCTTTGTGAAGGGGGAGCAAGCGGAAGGCGAGCTTCGTGGGGTGCATTTCTGGCGCAATACCGCGAACCGCGCCGTGCGCGATGGGGATTGGAAACTGGTTTGGGTGATCGATCGCGGCGCCCACAAGGCCAAGTTGCAAGAGCTCGGCATCGAGCACTTTAAGGGCCGCAAGCCTATCCACGCCGAGCGCGATGATGCCCTGTTTGGTGAGCCGCAGCTGTACAATTTGGCGGAAGATCCACAGGAGTCGAACGATCTGGCCCGCCAGTATCCTGAGCTCACTGAACGGATGGTACAGATCTTCAAAGAGTGGGAAGCCACCATTCCGAATTGGCGAGATGCTGAGATCGCCGAGATCACTGCGGCGGATGATTGAGCGTGCGTGATCGCGCATAAAGGACAAGGCCGATGCACTAAGTGCACCGGCCTTTTTGTTGGGTGTGCCAGGCATGGCACGCAGTGCCTTGACGGGCACTGTTCCGGTTCGCGTGGTGGCGATCGGATGACTTGGTGGTGAAAGTCCACTGCTGGCCCGGTAAGGGGAACAGCTAGCT
>NZ_BAABJZ010000091.1:0-58839 GCF_039543565.1 Ferrimonas pelagia
AGAAGCTATGGAGGGTATCGAGAGCTTGACTGAGAAGCATAAAAAATCCGAGTTCCTGAATGAGAACTCGGATTCTGACATCATCAAAAGATCGGTCAAACGATCCTTAAATGATCGGCATTACGCCAAATGGCGGTATTTAATCGAGTTCTGATCTACCAAACGCGTAAGGCTAGGCCCTTAAGGTAAAAGCCTTCTGGGTAGGCGGAGCCGATGGGGTGATCTGCCGCCTGGGTTAGTTTTTCGATGATCTGGGCATCTCGGCCCGCATCCAGCGCGGCGTCCGCGACGATCTTCTGAAACAGAGCGGCTTCCATCAGCCCGGAGCAGGAGTAGGTCAGCAGGATCCCGCCGGGTTTCAGGCATTTCATTGCCACCATATTGATGTCTTTGTAGCCGCGACAGGCTCCGGGAAGCTGCGCCTTATTGTCCGCAAATTTAGGTGGATCCAGCACGATCACGTCAAACTGCTCGCCTTCATCCCGGTACTTGCGCAGCAGCTTGAAGACATCGGCATCCAGGTTGGTCAAGCGTGCGGTGTCCAGACCGTTGAGCTCGGCCGTCTGCTGGGCAAGCGCCAGTGCCGGCTTGGACACGTCAGCGTTGATCACCTCGCTGGCACCGGCTTTGAGTGCGTAGGTGCCAAAACCCCCGGTGTAGCTGAAGCAGTTCAGGACTCTCTTGTCTTTGACATAGCGGCTGGCGGCCAGACGGTTATCACGTTGGTCAATATAGGCCCCGGTTTTGTGTCCATGCTCAATATCGACCAGCAGCTTCAGGCCATTTTCCTCAAACGGCATCGGTTGCGCTGGCAATTCGCCATGCAGCAAGCCTTTGACCGGTTTCAGTCCCTCTTTTTTCCGGACGTCGACATCGCTGCGCTCGTAGATAGCACATTGCGGGTATTGGGCCTTCAGCGCTTCGAGCAGTGGCTCGCGATGGGTATCGGCACCGGCGCTGAGCAGTTGGCACACCAGTACGTCGGCGAAGCGATCGATGGTGATCCCGGGCAGGCCATCGGACTCACCGGCCACTAAGCGGTAGCCGGTCAAGCCGTCACGGGCGATCAGATCGTCACGGCCAGCTTGTGCCCGGGCCAGCTTACGGGTGAAGAAGGCTTGATCGATCGCTTCGTCTTTGTCAAAGGTCCAGATCCGCACGCGGATCTGGGATTCCGGCGAGTAGGCGCCACGACCCAGCCAGCGGTTGTCACTGGCGTATACCTCAACGGTATCGCCCAGGCCCGGTTTGCCCTGCACGTCGGCGACGCCATTGGAAAACACCCAAGGGTGGCGGCGCAGCAGGGATTTATCTCGGGCTTTTTTCAGAATTACTTTGGCGGTCATGGCTTCGGATCCAAAGGGAGAAAATAAATGAGGCCGGATTGTAGGCGTCATGCCGATGTCAGGCAAGCCATCCGCAGTGAAAAGCACCGACAAACAACCCGTTTGGTTACTCGACTTTCATTATGGTCTTTGTGGCACAATACGCCGGTTCAATTCATGTGAGAGATTTTAGTGAAAGACACCAGTTTTGATGGCCGCGCCGCCAAATTCGCCAACAACATCTATGGCACCAGCAAGGGGAAAGTCCGCGAAGCGGTGTTGTGGCATCAACTGGAAACTCGGTTGCTGCCGGCGTTGCCTGCAGGCTGCCGGATCTTGGATGCCGGTGGCGGCCAAGGACAGATGGCGATGCGGATCGCCCTGGCCGGGCATCCGGTGGTATTGACCGATCTGTCCGATGAGATGTTGGCGATGGCGGCGCAGCGCGCCGGCGAGCAGGGCGTGTCGGACCGTTTCCGCTTCCTGCAGGGGCCGATCCAAGATCTGATGTCACATCAGCTGGGCCAATTTGAGGCGGTGCTGTGCCATGCGGTGCTGGAGTGGTGTGTCGATCCCAAGGCTGTGGTGGCGGTGCTGGCGCAGCACATTAAGCCGGGGGGATATCTGTCTTTGGCCTTCTTTAACTACCAAGGCGCCGAGATGCACAATCTGGTGGCGGGCAACTTTGATAACCTGGGTGAGGCGATGACCGCCAAGAAGACCCGTCGGGTGCGGATGGTGCCGCAAAACCCGCAGCGCAATGAGGATGTGATCCGCTGGCTAAACGAGCTCGGTTTGACGGTGGAGCATCAGTGTGGGGTGCGGTGTATTCACGATTACCTGCGCGACAAATCTCAGCAGCAGACCGATTTGGCGCGGTTGATTGAGTTGGAGTTGGAATACTGCGACAAGCCCCTGTATCGCGAGATCGGCCGCTATACCCATCTGCTGGTGCGTAAGCCCGTCTAGCCAATCAGGGCGTTGTTGCGCCCGAGTGACGGATCGCACGAGGCGATCCGTCGTTGCCCTGGCCGGAGCGGGCAGGGCAACGGGTTTTGGGGTGAGTGTGGGATCACAATTTGTTCGGACTGAGCAGATCGAGCACCAGATGGGTGGTGATCTTGGTGCCCTTTTTGATCGCGTTGAGATCCACCTGATAATCACCGTTGTGCGGGACAAACGGCACGAACTCGCCGCGGGCCCGCGCAGCATCGAACAGTTCTGGTGCGGCGGTACCGATATTAATGTAGGCGATCTTTACCCCGGGGACGTTTTCAACCAAGGTCGTGGCATCCTCGGAGCCGGCCATGGAGAACTGTGGAACCACCTTATCGACAAAGGGAGCGTCGCGCAGTTGCTGTTGAATGCTGTGCGTCAACGCTTCGTCATTGACCACCGCGATGGCATATCCCTTGTGGCTATAGGTTGGCATCTTGTCTTCATCTACGCGATTGGCAACGGCGATGCTGTCTGAGATCCGCTTGATCCCCTCCACCATCACCTGATGCACTTCGGTGGTGGAGAAGTGCAGTTTTAGCTTCAATGTGGCTTCAGTGGGGATCACATTGTTGTCCACCCCGGCGTTGACCGCGCCGATGGTGAGTACGGCGGTTTCAGCGGGATCGGTAAAGCGCGAGACCACGGTTTGCAGCTGCGTGATCGCCTGCCCAGCCATTAACACCGGATCTTTGGTTTCTTGTGGGGTCGAGCCATGACCCCCCACGCCATGGAAGGTGATGTCGAGGTGTTCTGAACCTGTGCTGATCCGGCCGGGGGAAGCCACCACGGTGCCGGTAGGGAACGGGATGGTGTGCATGGCCAGGAAGTAATCCGGCTTGGGCACAGCATGGGTGGTATAGAGGCCATCATTGACCATGGCGATCGCCCCTTCGATCGGCTCTTCGGCAGGCTGGGCCACCAGCACCAGAGTACCGGACCAAGCCTCTTTCTGCGCGGCAATGGTGCGCGCCAGCCCGATCAACCAGGTGGTGTGGGCGTCGTGGCCACACATGTGTGACACATGGGTTTCGACGCCGTCCAGATTGGTCACCTTGACGTTGCTGGCGTAGGGCAGGCCCGTCACCTCCTCGACGGCATTGGCGTCCATATCGGCGCGGTACATCAGGGTTGGCCCCTCGCCGTTGCGTAGGATCCCCACTACGCCGGTGCCGCCAATGCCGGTTTTGACTTCAAAACCTAACTGCTCTAATTCAGCGGCGACGATCCCGGCGGTTCGGTGCTCCATAAATCCCAACTCGGGATTGGCATGGATATCTTTATACACCGCTTGCAGGTGTGGGGTGTCGGCGTTGATAAGGCCAAGGTAGTGGTCGCTGGCTAGGGTGGGAGCACAGAACGTGGCCGCCATCATCAAAGCACAGAAACGGCGTTGGGCCCGCAGGGAAATCGTCATTGAAACTCCAATTTAAGGTTTAGGTGAATTCACGGACAGGCATAACGATGGCCCGCTTAAACAACAAGTTACATTGGATAATTAAGACATACATGCTCATAATGTAAGGAAATCCCCTACATTGCTGGCTGGTTGATGATCACCCTTGAGCAGATCCACAGTTTTCGTCAGGTCTATCAAATGCGCTCTTACAGCGCGGCTGGGCGCGCCTTAGGCAAAGAGCGCAGCACGGTGCGCGAGCACATCGGGGCGCTCGAGGACATCGTCGGTCGGCCGTTGTTTACCGTGGTAGGCAAGCGGGTGGAGCCGACGTCGATAGCCGATCTGCTCTATCCTAGGGCACTGCACTTGAGCAAGCAGGCGCGGGACTTCCAGCGGATGGCGGAGTCTTTGTGGGATACGCAGCTGACCGAGCTTACCTTGCTGCATGATCCCGCCATTCCCGCTGAGATCCTAGTGGCCATTGAGCGGCAACTGATCGAGCGCTGTCCGACATTAACCCTCTGTTGGCGCGCGGAAACGCGGGAGGTGGCGTATCAACACCTGGTGGCTGGTTCGGCCCATATCGCGTTAATGGCAGCCGAAAACAAGAACATGACGGTGACGGAGATCCTTGCCATCAATCTGGGGGCTTTGGCATTTGGCGCCTATATCTGCCCAGAGCATCCGTTGGCTGCGACAAGCGAGATCACCGTCAATGAACTGCGCTCGCTGACCCAGTACCTGATCTGGAGCGGGCGGGGTGGGGGGCTTGGCGCGTTCCAACTGTCGGATCAGTGCCATTTCGTTGGTGACTGCACCACGCAGATGGCCATGATCCACGCTGGCGGCTGGGGGATCCTGCCGCGCAATACGGCCCACAACTGGGTGGCGCAAGGTCGGCTCAAAGAGCTGAAGCCGGCTGAGTTGCTGCAGTCCTATCAGGAGAGGATCTGCCTCTATTACAGCTTAACCGGCGAGCGCTACCCGGAAGTCGCGACGGCCATCGACGTCATTAAGTCCGTCGCGCTCGAACAGCTAAGCTGAGCGGACTCGAGTATCCGGAGCATGTGAGCACCTAAAGCGGTGTCCGAGCTTATTGGGCTAAGACAATGCGACAACGCCCAAGACCTCTGGCTATCTACAACCGTGGCGCCGATCCAGGATTGGCGATCTAGAGTGGATGGCAGATCAACGGCAGATCGTGGGCGGCCCATTGCTGCTGCATGATGGCCAGTTGCTCGGCTTGCAGTTGCTGCCAAAGGGCATGCAATGGTCCGTTCGGGAGCGCATTTAGCTGGGCGTGCAGGTTGCGCTGTTTGTCCCAGCTAGCAGAGGCATTGATGGCCTGTGACCAGCATGCAGCATTCGGCGCAATGAAGCCACAAGCGCCAAATTCCTGAGCCAACAGTAGGCCCTTGGCGTCGAGATCAGCAAACAGCATCACCTGACAATGGTCATGGGCCATCAGATAACGCTTAAGGTTGCGCGCCTGGCGATCGTGGCCGCGGTAGAGCGCTGGCAAGACGGTCAGCTCCGGCGGCAGAGAATAACGCTCGAGCTGCAAAAAGGTATCCCAGTTCTCCACCAGGATGATCCGATCGAAAGCGGGCAGGCGGCGCCAATCCAGTTGCAATGTGGCGCTCTCAGGCAGTGGCTGAGCCTTGCCTTGGAGTCGTCCATTGCCCCAGGTGAGTTGAACCAAGTGCTCACCGGGATCGTCACGGGCGAGTTTCTCATGGCTGGTGAGCCGGGCAGCCCCGGCGCGATCGGTCTGTTTCAGTTGATCGGACAGTTGGCGTAGCTCGATGGTCTGCAGCGCATGGCGCCACTCCGCTTCGAGCCGGGCGAGCTCCTCTGGGCGATAGGTGAGGCATTTTCGGATCGGATCGATCCGGCCAAACTCATAGTGTTGATGCAACTGCAGTAGGGCTTTGTTGAGTTTTGCGCTGCCGCTGCGATCCCGCAGTAACTTGTCTAATGCGTTGAGTTGTTGCCGGTTCATCCTGTCGTGCGCTCCGGGTTATGTCGTCGGCTAGGCCCACTGTAGCGGATCTCACCGGCGATTGAAGAGCGCAAATTAATGTCGCCGGTTGCGCCAGCTCGCAAACTCAATTCATACTGTCGTTTGAATTGAGCGTGCCATGCGGGGAGCCATCAAGGCGATGCAGTTACATGTGATCGAAGGGTATATCCAAAGCCTCTATCTGGTTGAGTACGACCATGGCCTGTTGTTGCTGGACGGTGGTTGCCGCTCGGACGTGGGCACCGTGTTGCGTTTTATCAACACGGAGCTTGGTCGGCCGATCGGTGATCTCACGTTGGTGGTGGTGACCCACATGCATCCTGACCACGCCGGGGCAGCCACTCGCTTGCGCCAGCTGACCGGCTGCGGGATCGCCACCGGTGAAGCGGGCGGGCATTGGTATGACGGGCTCGAGGGGCGGTTGATGCACTTGACGGATCTGCTGCTGGCCCGCTGGGTAGCCCATCGACTCAAGCGAGCCCACCGTCGGCTTTGGTATCCCGCCATCTTAAAGGCGGATCACTATCTTGCCGATGGCCAGCCGCTCCCCGGTTTTTCGCAGTGGCAGGCGCTGTCGACTCAGGGCCACACGGATCGGGATATCTCTGTGTGGCACCCGGACAGTGGCCGGGTGTACGTGGCCGATCTGATGGTCAAGGTGAAGGGGCGTTTCATTCCGCCGTTTCCGGTGTTTCATCCCAATCGCTATCGGCGCTCAGTTGAGCGGATCGGCGCATTGCAGCCACGTCATGTCCTGTTGGCGCACGGCGGTGAGGTGCAGCTAACTGAGGCGGATTATCAATATCTGCAGTCGAAGGCGCCGCGCTGTCCACAAACCCACTGGCGCGCGGTTAAGGCACGATTCCAGCGGGTATGGACCGGCAGCTGAGTCGAAAGGACGTCAACGAAGGACGTCCACGCTGGCTAACGCATCTCAAACAGTTCGCGATGAAAGTCGATGCGTGCATTGTGTTTGCGAACCGCCGCTTTTAGGGTCAGGCCGAAATGGGTCGGGCCGCAGAACCACACTGCGGTGTCCTGCCAATCGGTGACGACGGCGTCGAGATCCTGCACGTCCAATCGATCACGCTTTGCCGAATCGATCACCTTCAGTTGGATCCCGGCCTGCTGCGCCAGACTTTCCAATTGGGCGATGCTTTCCGGACTGGCCGCGCGGGTGCAATAGAACAGGGTGATCCGCGCTGGCTGTTTCTGTGCTGCGGGCTGGTGCGCCAGCGCATCGAGTCGGGCGGTAAACGCGGCGAGGCCGATACCACCGGCGATCCAGATCTGCTCGCTGGCACTGTGGTCAAAGCCAAATTGGCCGTAGGGGCCTTCGACGGTGACGCACTGGCCAGTCAGCGTGCCGGCTTGGGTTTGCTGCAATAGCTCCGTGGTATGATCGCCCAGTGCCTTAATGCTAAAGCTGATCTTACCGTCGCCGCGGTCGCTGGCGGACAGGGTGTAAGGGTGTGGTGACTCCCCTTTGAAACCCAGATAGGCGAACTGGCCATCACGGTGGCCTGGCCAGCGGCCATGGGTGTCGACTGTCAGGCGGATAACGGAGGGATCGGGCTCGATCTCAGCCTGGGTGATCTGGCCATGGACTCGGCGACGGCGGCCGATCCGATCGAACAGGCTAACGACGGCGGCCACGCTTCCAAGCGTCATCAATAACGCCAGCGCAATACCGTTGGGCGTCAGCCATTGATCGAAGCGCAGCAGCACCACCGAGTGGAAGACGAAGATCAGGTAGGTGGCGGCGATCAGTTTGTGGCTGTAGCGGAATAGGCTGTAGCGGACCCGTTTGAGCAGGGACAACACCAATAGGCCGAGCAACAGGTAAAAGGCCCATTCACCGGCGATCTCGGCCAGCTTCTTTTGCGAGCGCAGCAGCGCTTCGATGCTGGCGGGGTCCAGTTCAGGTCGGGCGCCCCGCTGCGGCCGTTCTAGGATGCCTGAGCGAACCAAGTACTTGGTGCCTTTGGCCCAGTACCAGTGCAGGGCGCCGACGACCAAGGTGGCGATCCCCAGCCATTTGTGCAGCCGATAGGCCTTGTCGAGCCCGCCGGTGATGCGCTCAATGGCGGGTAGGCGCAGGGCCAGCACCATGGCGACACTCATGATCCCCATCAGCAGGACACCGGAGTATTGGACGACAAAGTAGCGGATCGAAAAATAGCTGGGTTTGAGCCCGCTCAGATCCATCGAGAGGAGCCAAAGTAGGGTCAGGGTGGTGAGCAGGGCCAGCAGGATAGAGCGGATTGGACGCATTGTTTTGATCTCATGGCAAAGGAGACACCGGCGCGTCGAGTCACGATCAGCGCGCCATCCAGTACGCAGTGGGGACAGGGTAACCCGCCCCTCAATGCGCAGTGTGTCAACCGTATATTAAGCTGTATCTATTTGTATTGATGTTAGTTATTACAAGCTGATGGTGGTGGCAAGACGCAGCATACGTCCTTCGCCTAGGCTCACGTCACTGTAGCTGCCGCCCCCGATGTAATCGGTATCCAGCAAGTTCTCCACATTGAGTCGCAGGTTGATTTCATGGCTGCCCAGAGCGGTACGGTAGGATGCGCCGGCGTCGAGTCGCACATAGGCGTCCTTGACGATGCCATTGGCACCGGCGATCACCTGTCCGTTTTGCACCACTTCGCCTAGGTTGGCAAAGCGCTCGCCCTCGTACGTGAGTCCCAGGTTCAGGGCGGCGGCGTCATTGAGTTGATAGCGGGACCAGAGGGAGGCGGTCCACTCTGGTGCGTCGATGGGGGTCAGATCTTGATACTCATCGTGCTCGATGTATTCGGCGTCCAGATACATCATGGAGCCCATCACGAACCAGTGCTCGGTCACCTGACCCTGAGCGGAAAGCTCTACCCCGCGATGGCGCTGCTTGCCGCCCTGACGGGTGATCTGATCGGTCTCATCGTCGCCCACGCCAGGCAAGCTGCGAGTCATCACCATATCGGTCATCTCGATATCGAACAGGGCGCCGGACAGCAGCAGACGGCCTTCGTTCAGATCCCATTTGCCGCCCAATTCCCAGGCGCGGGCGATGGTGGGATCCAGCAGCAGGCCGTAATTGGCATCATCCTCGTCGGTGACGGAGGAGTTGGGCTCAAAACTCTCGGAGTAGTTGAGATAGAGGCTGGCATCAGCCATCGGATGGAAGATCAAACCGGCCCGAGGCAGGAAGGATTGGCTGTTACCGCCCTCGATATCTTGACTCATCCGGTCGAAGCGACCGCCGATCAACACCTGCCATTGATCATTGAGGGTGATCAGATCCTGCAGGTAGAGGCCATAGTAGTCGTACTCGGTCGGCGTGCCCTTAGTCACTCGATTGAAGTCCAGATCCGGCATGATCGGCGTGCTCGTCCCGATCGTCTGAGTGGTCCAAGAGCCTTGATCGCGTCGAGTTTGGTAGAAGTAACGCAGTGCATTGGCGCCAACCAACAGCTGATGGCTGATCGCCCCCGTGGTGAAGTGACCGGTCAGATCCACGTAGTAGGTGGTGAACTGCCAGTCGTCTTCGCGATCGAAGGCGCGGTACTGATAGCTTTGGCTGTCGGCATCGTAACGTTCGTAGTTCGGTGAGGAGTCGAAGCGCTGGCGGTAGAAGTCTTGCTGGTTGTAGCCCAGTTTCAGATCCCAGTCGGTGCTCAGATACAGATGTAAGTCGGCGCCATAGTTTTCGATGTCGTTATCGGTAAAGGACCAAGGCATGTCCCAGATCATGTCGCGCTCGCCGATCACCTGGCCTTCGCCGTCCAGCCAAGCACCGCGATCGATCCCGGCTTTATCCTGGGTCCGATCATAGTGTGCGGACAACATGCCATAGCCGCCCAGATCGGCCTCAAGATTGAGGTAGCCGAGCAGACGGTCCCGTTCATTTTGCTCGCCATTTTGGAAGGTACGTGAGTAGACACTGTCTTGCTTGACCAACACACCACGATAACGAACGTGGCCTTCGTCGTCGATGCGACCACCCGCGTCCAATTGGTAGCGGGTCCCGCCTTCGCCATCAACATCAAACGCCAACTCGGCAAAGCGTTCGTGGGTTGGCTTTTTGCTGACCATGTTGATCAGGCCGCCGGGGGCGGATTGACCGTACAGCATGGAGGAGGGGCCTTTGAGGACTTCGATCCGCTCCAGTGTTTCCATGGGTTGCACATAATGGGACCAATGCTGATGACCGTTACGCAGGTAACCATTGCCGGAGGCCAGCTCGAATCCGCGCAGGTTAAACACCTCCCGGTTCCACTTCTTTGAGCCCGCGGTCACTGAGGCATCGTTACCCAATACCTCACCTAAGGTGGTGGCCAGTTGCTCGTCGATCACGATCTCTGGGATCACGGTGACGGACTGTGGCGTGCTCAGCAGAGGAATGTCTCCGCGCAAAGCACCACTCGCGGAATCGTTTTTGTAATCGTTAAAGGCGAGCCCTCGTACCTTGATGGTTTCGACGTTGGCCAAGATCTCTTGGGCGAGCACCGTGGGGCTCAGCAGTGCAGCAATGACAAGGGGGAGGGTGCGAGGGGACATGGGAGCTCCGACGGGTAGATCGCGAATGATAATTACTTGCAATAGGCCGCATGGTAATCGGAATTGTTCTCATTACAACTTGGGGTGGTGACCTTGTGACCGGGATCACTATGGCGGTGGGTCAGTTTGATTTTGTTTAGAAATTCGGTGCGGATCCATCACCATGCGATCGTGAATCCGTGTGATCTTGTTTGGCGGGGAGAGGGCGAAGCGCGATAGACACGCTCTCTTGCTATTCTCGTGCGTGTGGTTTGCTGTTTGGCGGCGCTTGGGCTCGGTAAGGAGCCGATAAAAAAGCCGACTCAGGCATGGGATCCTTAGTCGGCTTGTGCGGCAGATCCGGTGTTATTGCAGCCAGATCCGCACATCTTCGATGTATTTGACCCCAGAGAAGATGGGATCGTCGCGCAGATCGGGATCCAGCCCGAAGTGTTCTCGCTGTTCGGCGGGCAGGCTATCGAAGTTGCCGATCACCTGGTAAAGCCAAGCTTCCTGTGGCCACGCCAACTGCTGTTGCTCATGGTACTCCAGCGCAGAGAGCTGCTTGGCCTGATCGATGACGGCACAGAAAAACTCGTCCACATCCTGCTTAAGCCCTTCATCGGTCAGCTCAAACGCGGCCGCTTGGCCTAAGGCAAAGGCGTCGGCTTGAGCCTGCTTCTGCTCTGCGGCGGTGCGTTCGCGTCGGCGGATCAAGCCCACCAGCTCGATCAGCGCGCGCTCCTCGTTGCCGTCGGCGACATCGACGGAAGCCGGAGCCAGGCAGCGCTGACCCTGATTGAGCAGGGGCGGCACATTGACCCGGGCAACGTGATCGTCCACCTGATAATCCGGGTGCTGCTCGCAGTGAAGCAGGAAGCCCTTAAGTAGGCGGGTCCGTCCCTGGATCTCGCGGAAGCGGCCCAGTAGCGCCAGCAACCGACTCTGCACCACGGCCAGCTCGCCGGTACACTCCACCATGGTGTGCTGCAAGCTGACCACCAAAAGGCGGCGCAACTCGCGGGCGTCACCGGCCAGCTCGGCCAGCTCATCGAAGCGGAACAGCTCCAGACTGCCGAGCAGCTCACTGACCTGATCTTGGGCTAGCTGGTTCTCGCGGATCTTGGCGTCCATGGTGCCGACGTAACCGAACTCGTTGTTGATCCGTGACCAAAGGGAGCGGGTGCTGTGGCGCAGGCTCTCCTTGAGGTGGAACACCAATTCGGCCAGCTCCGCCAGATAGGCGTCGGCGGCCGGATAGTCGTGCAGGTGCTGCGCCTCCTTATAGTGGCGGGCCAACGTCTTGATGGTGGCCAGCGCCGAGCCGACGTTGGTGTCGACCTGGCGGCCCTTTTCATCCTTGAGGGCGTCCTCCAGCATGGTGCGGATACTGGGCGCCAGACGCAGTGGCTCGTCCGCTTCACCGCGGCGCAGGACACCGGCGGCGGTGAGTTTGGCCACCGCCTTGGCGTTGTCGGCGGTTTCGTCGACGGTGCCGGACAGGTAGGTGTCCATCAACAAGTCGGCGTTGCGGGCCAACTGATTGAGGAAGGACTTGCCGACTTTGTGCAGGTTGCTGCTCACAGCAGATCCTCCTGCTGCATTGCCTCCGCCTTCTGCTCTAGGGCCAGGCTTTCGGTTTCGTCGATAAAGCGCAGCACCTCGTACAGGTATTCGATCTTGCCGGTGGCTTGGTAGATCTGCTTCTCGACGTTGGGGCGGATCAGGTAACCCAGCTCGCACAGGCGCTTGAACACCTGCTTGAGCTGGCCATCGACGCTGGTGGAGGTGGAGTTGAACAGGCGGTAACGGGCGATCTTGGCCAGTTGCTCCGACAGGGCGGGGACATCCTCGATGGTGCTTTGCAGCTCATTGAGGCGCACCCGCACGCCTTCGCTGAGCGGCTCGTCGCCGGCACCGGCTTCCTGCACCAGCACCATCCAGTTCACCAGTGGCTGCAGTGAGCCGACCAGTTCATTGAATTGGCTGCCGATCACCTTACGTTCGTCTTCAGCCAGATCGATGTAGCTGCAGAAGAACACGGTGTCACCCGCGGCGCTGGTGACGGTGCGGTTGAGGATCGCCAGATGATCTTTGACCTGCTGGCGTTTGTCGTCGTTTTTGAGCAGCTCCCAGGCCGCCTCGTCACTGATCCGACAGATAAAGTTGCCCTTGAGCAGGGCCTCGATCACGCGTCCGGTTTCGGTTTTCATGCGCTTTGCTCCTGCTCTGTGGTCTGGCTACGGGCTTTGAGTCGGGCAGCGATGGGGCTGACTTTCGGTTGCACCACCTGCAGCTGCCGGGTTTGTTTATTGATGATGTAGCGGTTCTCGAACAGGCTCAGCACCTCGGATTCCGGGTTGGGGAAGGCGCCAAGCACGGCGATATAGTTCTTTTCACAGGCGTCGAAGATCTTCTTCACATTGACATGGTGCAGGGTGCCCAGCTCATCAATGGGCCAGTGAACGATGGCGGTGGAGTTGCCGCGCAGCAGGCGGGTAAAGGCCAGCAAGAATTTACACAGGATCAGGTAGGCCATGCCGTGGCTGGAGGACTCGTTGAGCTGGCGGTCGGTGCGGATCACCAGATCGGAGTTGCCTTCGCGCAGGCGCAGCTCGATCTCCAGCAGCTTAGCAACAGAGCCGGTGAGGGCGGTCCGGCCGATCACCTCCAGCGCGCGGCGCAGCAGTTGGGCGTACTCTTCACCGGGCAGGCCGGCAAAGTCCTGATCGCGCCAGGCTTGGTGGGCCTTGATGAATTCACTCAGCTCATCCCAGAAGTCGAGATCGGAGATCCGTGAGCGAATTTGCACTGCCGAGCCGGAGACGCCGTCGAGGAACAGCTCTTCACCCACCTCGCGGGTGATCCGCTTGGACTGGGTGCCGATCCGCTTGTCGATGTCGGCCAGAACCGAGTAGTAGCTCTCCAGATCGATGCCGAAGGTCTGGCCGGTGCTGCGCAGCACCTCCAGGCGCTGGGGCACGATGTGGTTCATCATATGGCGCAGGTGGCCCATCATCTTGATGTGATCCAGCTTGGCGACGCCGCTGTCGGCAGTCTCGATGCAGTCGCTGCGCCACTGCTCCCAGTTGGCGGCGAGTTCGGGGCCGGCCTTCTGGCCGATCTGACCGTCGAAGTGATCGATCTGCTCGCGGATCACCCGGCGATGGCCGTCACGCTGCTCCAGCTTCTCGCGGGCATCGCGCAGGCGCTCGTCCAGCTCGCCGCTGGGCAGGTATTCGCTCGGCAGGGGTGCGCCGCCTTTGGGGCCCTTGAGCTTGAGCTTGGTCAGCTCGCTGATCAACTCATTGAGGCTGGCCATCTGTTCGTTGCCCTGAGCGAGATCCCGCTCGGCCTCGGATTGGGCGGTCTTGAGCTCCTTGCGGATGGATTTGAAGTTGCGCTCCAGTGCCGAGAGGACTTGATCCAACTCCAGCACCTCTTGGCGTGCCTTCGCCAGCTGCGCCAGCTTTTGCGGTTTCTCCACCGAGAAGGGGCCCTTGAACCAGATCTCGTAGTTCTTCACCTCGTCGCGCATGGCATCCACTCGGGCGATGGCTTGCTCGCGCTGGCCGATCTGCTGCTTCAATGCGGTGATCTGGCTGTCGTCGACGCCTCGGGCCTTCAGCTCACTTTGGTACCAGCGCTCACATTCGGCCAACTCTTCGGCTTTTTGCTCGCGGCGGGCGGTGAGATCGGCGCTGATCTGCTGCAGGTTGTGCTCGACGCCGCCGAGACGATCCTGCCAGAAGGTTTCCTTATCCATGCGCGCTTCGAGCTGCTGCTCCTTGAGCTGCTCGATAAAGCCGTCGAACTCGCTGCGCAGCCGGGCCAGATCGGCCTGGACCGCTTTGAGCTGCTTCTGGCTGGCCAGTTTGCGCTCGGTCACGGCCGCGCGGAACTGCTCGGTCTGCTGCTTCTTCTCGTCGATCAGGCGGGTGTGTTGGGATTTGGTGTTCTGGTACTGGGTCTGGGCGCGGATCACCGCTTCGGACAGGGCCTGTAGCTCGGTCTGTTGCGCCGCGATCAGGGTTTCCAGCTCCGCTTGGGCTGCGCGGGCTTGCTCGAGGGCGACGCGGGCCTGCTCGGCCTGTTGCTCCAGCGCATGCTCGTCCTGGGCATAATCCGGCGCGTCGATGTTGGCCAGCTCCAGTGCCACGCCATACAGGCCATGCACATCCGCTTGGGCGGCATTGTCGAGCAGCGCCGGTTTGAGATCGCCTCGGGCCAGCAACTCAGGACGGATCACCTTACCTAAGGTGTGGATCCAATCTGGCTGCTCCTGACGTAGGAACTTGAGTAGTGAGTGATCCTTGGGGAAGCGCAGGGCGTCGATGGCATCGAACTGCGACTGGCAGTGACTGACGTTGCGGCGCAGGCCATTGAGCTGCTCCTGCAGCTGCGCCCGCTCGCTGCGCTTGGCCTGTTCCTGATCGCGGGCCAGATCCAGCTCCTTCTCAGCCTGTTGCTGCTGTTGATAGGCCTGATCGATGCGCGACTCGAGCACATCGAGGGCGCGGCGCTCGTCGGTATTGAAACCGGCGCCGTCGATCTGGATCTGCAGCTTTTGTTGATCCAGCTCTAGGGCCTTGAGCTCGCCATGGTGGCGCTGCTCGGCGGCGGTGCGCTGGTTGCGGAAGCCGTCTTCCAGCTCCCGCATCTGGTTTTGTTGCTGCTGTTTCAGATCGGCCTGCTGGCTGCGGGCCTGATCCTGACGCTCGCGCAGGGCTTCCAGTGCGGCGTTGTTGCTGATCTCGATCTGGCCGCGACGCTCGTTATAGGTCGCTTCGATGTCGCTGTGCTTTTCGGTCAGCAGCTTGGCACGGCCGCGCAGGGACTGAAGATCGGCACGCCACTGGGGCAGGGCGTCGAGATCCCGTTTGATCTGCTCGATCTCCAGATCCAGCCAATGCTGATGCTCATCTTCGATGGTTTCCAGCCGCGTTTCCAGGGTGTCGGCGTCGGCCTTAGCATCGGAGCGGGCGGCCTTCTTTTCGGCGGTGTCGGCTTCGTAGTTATTGGCCAGCTCGGTCAGCTGGGCCTCGGCTTCACGCTTTTCTCGGCTGCGCTGCTCAAGGCGGGTTTGCAGGCCGATCTTGTCGTTGGCAAAGCCATCGGCCAGCCCTTTTAGCTGCAACTCGCACACTTCAAGTTGATCGAAGCGTTGCTCGAGTTTGCTGAATTGAGGGCGGATGGTTTCGAAGTGGGCCACCAACTGGCTCTCTTTGATCCACTCCTCGACCCGGGCGGGGTTCAGGCGGGTCTGCGGGGTTTCTACCCCGTCCTCTTCCAAAATGGCGGCAACCATCTGACGGATGGTCTCCATCTTGCCTTCTTTGGAGTGCACCGCGCGCACCAGCTTTTCCATGTGGCGCAGGGTGGCATTGGACTCACACAGGGAGAACTGTTCGGCCAGACGACGCAGCTCGCTGCCGTTGCTGGCGGTGGCGATCAGGCTGCGATCGTTCTGGATCACCGCGCGGTAGTCTTTGACGCTGCTGATGGCGTTGGAGAAGGCCACGCCCTGCTCACGGAACACGCGGCGCAGCTCGGTGGCGTTCCAGCACACCACCTTGTTGTCATCGGTGCGGGACTTGATGTAGTCGTTCATGTCGAACGCCTTGGCGACGAAGCGGTACTGTACGCCTTTGCCATCGCCGGCCGAGCTCATCACCGCCTGTGCCAGGCTGTCGTCCGGACGGATATATTCGTAGATGATAAAGCTGGATTCGGTCGGCAGGTACCAACGCTCGAAACTGTCACGGGTCGCGGGTACGACACGGCTGGGGTACTCGCCATAGAAGACGGGAACCAAGCGCTGCAGGGTGGTTTTCCCTGAGGCGTTGGTGCCACAGATGTTGGTATGGCCGTGGGTTTTCAGCTCTACCTCACCGGGCAGGTGTGTGTTGATCAAGATGATCCGGTTCAGTGTCGACATAGTTGGTTGCCTAAATCTGCTTATTTGCTCGAGAAACGTCATCTTTTTATGACTTTGAACGAGCAAAAAGTGCTCTGCTGCCAGATTATCTTGCGCAGAGCTCGAAGTCCGTAAAAGGGTATCTTAACACTTGATCTGCCGTTCGATCTAAACGCTCTCGTGAGAGTGGTTTGTTCGCTGATTTCGTGTTCGGTTAAAGGACATACACGACTAAAATCAGTCAGATATAAATTTTCAATGAAAATCACTTGTGCTTGAGGTGTGGATCTAATAATTAGACCCCGCATTTGACAGCTACGCGTCAAAGTCGCATCTTGAACCCCATTTTAATTTTCGTAGGGCAGCCGTGTGTTTGGAATTGGGAAAAGCGTAAGCGAAGCTGATCGGATCCGCCGACAGAATCGTCGCTTACAAAGCCAGCTGAAAAAGCGTCAGTCGCAGGCCCCAGTGCGACCACAAGCACGCCGTATCAGCCCGGCCAACCCGACACCGAGCTGGCTCTTGGCACTCAAGCCGACCCCTAAGGCGACGCTGGCACTCTCCGGGATCAGTTTTGCTGTGGCCGTGGCACTGTACTGGCCTGAGTCGGAGCCGGTGACCGTCCCCTTGATCACCCCAGAGCCGATCGAGATCCCGCGCCGTGCGCCAGTGCAGGCGCAGGTGCAAAGTGATCCTCAGATCATCGATGAGGCCGAACAGATCGCCACTGAGCTGGCTTTGGCGCTGCAACGCGAGGCCGAGGAGGCGGAGGAGCGCGCGCGATTGGAGGCGGAAGCGCTGGCGGCGCTGCCACTGACTGAACGTCCGGCGCAGTTGGAGTATTCGGTCAACGTGGGCGACACCCTAAGTGGGATCTTCAGTCGCTTTGGCATTAACCAACGCCAGATGTACCAGGTGTTGGAGGCGGATTACGCCTACTTGGCACTGGATACCTTGATGCCGGGCAACCGCTTGCGGTTTTGGGTGGACGAAGCGGCCAATCGCCTTGAACAGCTTGAGGTGGAATTCGATATGGCGCACCGGGTGGTGTTTAGCCGTCATCAGGAGAGCTTCGAGGTTGAGGAGATCATCCTCGAGGGCGATTGGCTGGCGTCTTCATCGGAAGTGGCCATCCACGGCAGCTTCTCGCAAGCGGCTTCTCGGGCGGGTGTGCGCAGCGCCGAGGTGCAGCAGATCACCGATCTGTTTAAGGACAAGCTGGATTTCCGACGTCAGTTGCGCGCCGGAGATACCGTGCGGGTGCTGCGCGAGTCGCAGTCGATCGATGGGGTGGCGACCGGCAAGCATCGCTTATTGGCCGTAGAGTTTGAGGGGCGCAACTGGCTCCAATCTGCCTATCTGCACAATGACGGCAGCTACTACGACGAGGATGGTCAAAGCTTGGCGCGGGCATTTATGCGACACCCATTCTCTCGGGACCATCGGATCAGCTCGCGCTTTAATCCCAATCGTCTGCATCCGGTAACGGGCCGCGTTTCGCCGCATAACGGTACCGATTATGCGGCGGCGACCGGTACGCCGATCCTGGCAGCGGGTGATGGCGTGGTCGGTCGGGTTGAGGATCACCCCATTGCGGGCAAATATGTGGTGCTGGAGCATGGCGGTCAGTACCGTACCCGCTATCTGCATATGTCTCGGATCGATGTGCGCCGAGGTCAGAGCGTAACCCGGGGTCAGCAGATCGGTGCGGTGGGCGCGACCGGCCGGGTAACTGGGGCACATTTGCATTATGAGTTTCATATCAATGGTCGCGCCGTCGATTCGCTGAATGCGCGGATCCCGATGGCGACGGCGGTCGCAGACAGTGACAAGCAGTCCTTTTTGGCGCAGGTCTATCAATACCAGAGCCAGATGACGGATCTGATCGCTCAAAGTCAGGCTCGGCCAGAGCCTGAACCCGACAACTCGTCCTACGGCGAGTGAAGATCAAGCGCCTACGGGCGCTTTTTTTCGCCTCGCAGGATCCAATCGACTTGGCTCGACGGAGCCTACCACAGCCCCACCGGTTACCATTGTTGCGCGACAGCAAGCGTAACCGGCGTCCAGTGTCGTTCAGGGGGAGAGGCTGCGGACTCGGTTACTGCTGGCGATATGTCGGTCAGTTAGGCCCGCTGGGCGCCTCAGGATGGTGGGGCGGGAGCGCGCTGATGCGATCGGATCAGTCAGTCATACCGGCTTGCGTCCTGTGGTTGCTATCAGCAAGCAAAGGTTTAGTTTGTGCACAAAGATCGCTAAGAGGAGAAAAGGCATGGCAAAGAAAATCGTCAAATTTGAATACGAGAAAGAGACCAAGAACAGCGTTCGCTATACCGAAGTCCCTGACGAAGGAACGGCGCCGATCATGGGAACCTTGTATGTGCAGAAGTGGTTTGCAGGCAACAGCAAAACCCTGGAGATCACGATCGAAAAAAAGGACTGAATGCCTTGAAGGGATCGTGCTGCAGCCCGAGCTTGAGCGCCAATTCTGCCACGGTGCGGCAATCGCGCAGCGGGGCGTTGGTGAAGCGGAGCCTGATCTCGGTACGTCCGGTTGAGACGTCGCGAATGCTGGGATAGATCTTGAGTTTGTTTGGCAGGAAAAAAGCAAAAAAAAACCCGCTCAAACTGAGCGGGCGAAAAAAACTTACTGTTGCGCAAAACCGAAAATTACTGAGGAAACGGAACATTTGCGACTTACGAGACGCCATGGAACTGCTAACTCCCTCACTAGGCATATGTGAGCGTCGTCTCGTTGTTGATGGGAAAAAGTATACGAAGAGTTGCGAACACTGAACAACGATTTATGATTATTCTCGAATGATTTGAATTAATGCGAGTGAGCCATGTTAAGCAGCGCCATTTTATCCTCGATGTACTGTTTTTCCAGTGCAGCAAGGCATCTGAGCTTTACCAAGGCGGCCGAAGAGTTGCACTTAACCCAAAGTGCGGTGAGCCATCGCATTAAAAAACTTGAAGAGCAGCTGGGGTTTAAGCTTTTCTTGCGCTTTAACCGTCGCTTACAGTTGACCGAGCAGGGCCAAGGATTGCTGGCCGTACTGGAAAACTCCTTGGGGGATCTGGACTCGGCCATTCGCGATCTGCGCCAGCAGGAGTTTACCTCCACGGTGAGCATCGCCGTGCCCCACAGTTTTGCCCGCTGCTGGTTGGCGGAACGCCTAGGGGATCTTCACTCTAAATACCCAAAACTGACGCTGCAGGTGCGCGCGCAGAGTCGCAGCACCGATTTTCAGCATGAGAAAGTGGATGTGGCGGTGTATTACGATCTGCCCGAACGGCACAATCTGCACGAGCAAGAACTGTTTGATGAGTTCCTGGTGCCGGTCTGTACCGCGGAGTACGCCGATCAACACGATCTTTGGCAAAATCCGGATGGCTTAAGCGGTTGTTTGCTGTTGCACGATGAGACCGCGTGGCAGGGCACCGGCTTTTATACCGAGTGGGTCTACTGGGCGCGTGACGCCGGGTTAGCGCATCTGGATGTTGAGCGCGGTTTTGTGTTTAACCGGGCCGATCTGGCCTACCGGGCAGCGATGTCGGGCCAAGGGGTCGCGATTGGGCGCTGGCATATGGTGGCGCCCCAACTGGCGGCCGGTAATCTGGTGGTGCCGTTCGATGCGTTTGTCCGGGCCGCGCAACGTTATCTGATGGTGTGCCACCCGGATCGAACCGAAGTGCCGGCCATTAAAGCGATGTTTGAGTGGCTATCTGAGCACGCGCAAGAGAGCATTCAGCAACGGGAGCAGCAACGCAATCGCCTGAAATTCAATCAGTGATTGACGTGGTCGGGCCTCAGATCGGCTGTAACACGGGTATTCTTATGCGCTGCAATACGATGCAGGATATAGGAAATAATGATGCAGCAATCGATCCGACCCGATCAGATCCCCTCGAACTTAACCCTACTTTGGAAGGGGTTTACCAAGCGCTGCGACAATGCAGAGCTGCCAGCCAGTCGCATTCGGGTGGAAGACTTCTCTTTCGATCGGCTCAAACTGCGTCGTTATAACGCGTGCTGCGGCTTCGAGCAGGATGTACTGTCGCTGTCGTACCTCTTTGTTGCGACTCAGCCGCTGCAATTGATGTTGCTGACCGATCCCACTACGCCGATCAAGCCGCTCGGCATGATCCATATGGGGGTTAGCTTTCATCAGCATGCGCCGCTGTCGCTGGAGCAGACCTATCACTTTGAGTTGACGGTCGGTAAGCAAGAGCGCACTGAGATGGGGCTGGAGTTTGAGCTGGTGGGCAGTTTTACCGATGGCCACCAAGAGTTGGCGGGGTATCGCAGCCGCTGCTTGATCAAGATGCCGGCAATCGGGGAGCGTCGACGCCGACGTCGCGCCGCGCGCGAGAGTAAGATCGAGCAGCAGTGGCAGGCGGGCTCGCCGATCGAGCTTGATCCTCAACGGGCGCGAGGCTATGCACGGGTGTCCGGCGACTACAACCCGATCCATCTGCACAAATGGACAGCCAAACCGTTTGGGTTTGAGGCGCCGATTGCGCATGGCATGTATATGGTGGCGCGGTTGCTAGCCGAGATCAAAACGCCGCTTAAATCCGCCAACTTTGATTTTAAACGACCAGCGTTGCTGCCGATCAACGGACGTGCCGAGCTCGGCCAAGGGGCCATCCGTTTGTTAAACGAGGCCGGTAAACCTTTGGTCGAGGGGCAGTTTGAGCCTTTGGACTGACAATGCCTTCCGTATGAATACGCGGCGCCCCTGAGGGCGCCGCGTTGGTTTGTGCTGGGCGAGATCCCATCTCTACGCTAGAAGCTGGGGATCTGCGCAGCGAGCCGAGCGCTGTGGGTGGGATCCAGCGCCATCGAGCTGATCAAAGGCTTGTGACTGACATCACCTATCTGGGCCAGTGGATCGCCGTCTTGAGTAAAGAACTTTTTGTCTTTGATCTGGAAGCGGCGCATCACCGTTGGCAGTAATAGATTTTCGGCCGCCCACAGCAGGGCACCGGTCACCGGGCCGCCTAGGCTGCCCACCCCGAGGAAGCCAAGACCGATGATCTTTTGCCCTAATGGCTTGGTTTCCTTAGCCTGACCAAAGTGGGCGGAGAGGGCACGAGAGTAGGCGCCTGCCGCGTCGGCCAAAGCCGCATGATCGCCTTGTCCGGCCATAAAGGCCTCCATGGCGAGGTTGTACTGGTGGCGGATCTGGGCGATGTCGCTGAAGGGATCGGCCAGGCTCTTCCACAGATGACCATGGCCCAGCGGCAAGCCCTTGGGGATGGTTAGGGCGGGGACGCTGGCTTGGCTGAGGCTGGGAGCGCTGTCGAGCTGGGTGAGGGCGGCAAAGGCCTCGCTGTAGCGGGTCTCGACTAAGATCCGGCCATTTTGCAATGCGTCATAGTTGCTCAAGCAGATCCCAAAATTGTAGTGATAGGCGCTGTTGGCCAAGCCCATCAGTTGGCGCAGCGCCTCCGGGCTCGCTTGTGTCTGCGCCACAGCCGCAATGGCGGCTTGTTCCCAGCGGGTTCGAGTTGCCTCTTTATCGTATTGGTTTAAGGCGTCATAGCCCGCGAGCGTACGTTGCCAGGTGTCCGTCGCTACTGCGGTTAAACCCGCTTGGGCCGGGGAGAGCGCAAAGGTACGGCGGATCATCAGATCGAAGCCATGACTGATGTGTTTGTTGGGCCAATTGACGAAGTTATTGCTGGTGGCTAACAGCCCCTTCCAGGGGCGTAATGTGCTGCGTAACGTGGCCCATTCGTTGGACTTAACTAAGCGCTGGAAGCTCTCGACACCACGATCGGCCATCTGCTCGGGCAGAGCGAGCAGATCCTGATTGCGTGACAGGATCCGCACGAAGTTCGCTTCGATCAGGGCCTTGAGCGGCGATTTTTCAGGGAACATCAGCGCGGTGCGTGCCGCGGGCAGATTGAGAAGGTAGCCATCGTTGATGAGGATGGGCTCGCCTAACAGGGCTTTACGGACCAGCATCTGATTAAAGTTGGCCAGATCAATCTCAAGATCCCACGGGTAGCGGGCCACGGCATCATCAACCGTTCCTAGATAGGTGTAGTTCAGCATAGTCAGTCCCTCTAAGCATACTTTGCCATGTTAACTCAGAGGGTTATGTGGCCAAAGGGCTGTCAACCAATGCCCGCTGCCGTTCAGTCAATTCGCCAAGCCTATTTGCTCGCGACACTAGCGCAGCGCGTGATTTGTGTGTCCAGTTGTGATGATGTTTGAATCGCGCGGCACATGAAAATTCATATGAATGGTGGGCTCTACGATTCAACTCACGAAAGAATAGTGAGTTACGCACCACAGCACGTTGCTACATTGCGTTGGGTTAGTACATGATTGACAGACCGCTGTGGCGGCAGAAGGAGTCATTCGAGATTTCGAATGCTCTGACCTTTTTGAACCTGTCCGCTTCCCTTGAACCGTATATGGATGTCCGAGCGGGGGTTTGTTGCCGCTTAGAAACGGTACTGCACCGTCAATTGCGCATTGCGCGGTTCACCGGGCTGGACCCAAAGGCGCGCGTAGGAGGAGACCAGATACTCGGTGTCGAACAGGTTTTCAATCCGGGCTCGCAGTAACAATGATTGGCTTAACTCGACACTGGCGAATAGGTCGACACGCTGATACGCCGGCAGCCAAAAATCCGGATCCACCGTTTCTCCCAAGCGCTCACCGACATAGTGATAGGTACCACCTAAATCGAGCGGCCGCCCTTTCCAATGGGCACTGTGGCGCAGATTGATAAAGCCGCTGTGTTTGGCGATATTAAGCAATGGTGCACCTGCCGGGATCTCCACACCCCAGTCGGCATCGGTCACCGTATTGCGGGTATGGGCGTCGATATAGGCATAGCTGAGATCCAGCTGGGTATTCAGACCTAATTGTGCAGACAGATCCAGCTCCACCCCTTGGCTACGCGCCTTACCAATGGCCGCCATAAAGTTGGGGTCGAGCGGGTCCGCGGTCAGCACGTTGGTCTTATTGGCCTGAAACAGCGCCAAGGATCCGGTGATGGCCGCCCCCTGCCATTTGAGACCAAGCTCGCCAGCCTTGCTCTGTTCCGGCTCAAAGCCCTGGCCGTGGCGGTCAATATTGGAGTTTGGGTTGAATCCTTCGGAGTAGCTGGCGTAAAGACTCAGGCCATCAATGGGCTGATACACCAAGCCTGCACGTGGGCTCAACTGAGACAGTTCCAATTGCTGAGTATCATCCACAAGATGGTCTTCGATCCGCTGCTTGAGGTGATCAAAGCGCGCCCCCAACAATATCTGCCATTGCTCACTCAACTCCACCATATCCTGCAGATAGAAGCCAAAGGCCTGATGTCGCTCGGTTCGGTTGGTCAGCGGCGACAATTCCGGTGCAATTTGGCCATAGACCGGCTCAAATACATTAATTGAGTAGCTGTCGTCACCGGCATTAGGACGCCAGCGATTCATCACATTGTGATAAGTAAAGTCGTACGCGTCGGCTCCAGACAACAGGTTATGCCGCACACCAAACCAATCCATCTCACCGCTTAATTCAAAGCGGGCCGAGCGATCCTCAGTACTGTAATCGCGGTTGCGATGCTGACGACTCAGGGTTTCACCATCGATGAAGATCAGCTGGCGAGACTCCGCCAGCTCCGCATCACTGGAGAACCCCACCAGCGACGACTCCCGTAGCCCCAGCCCCGCAGACAGCCGCCAGTTCTCATTCAACTCATGAAACAGGGTCAACTGATGCCCGCTGGCGTCAACCTCATTATTGCCATCGCCAGGCTCACCGAGGTAACGCTCTTGGGCCAGCGGCGCTTGCCCCTCCAACACAATGATGCCGCGATCGACAGGCCGGCGCTGTTGATTGAACTCGCCTTCGTACAACAGCGAGGTGGCCTCGCTAACGTGCCAATGCAGTGACGGCGACAAGGCTAACGCTTCAGTGTCGACCCAATCGCGGAAACTGCCGCTATCGATGTAACTGCCGTTGATGCGAAACGCCAGGCTGTCGGTCAGCCCAGTGGTAAAGTCACCTTCATAACGATAATCATCAAAACGACCGGCTCCCATCTGCAGCATCCCTTCGGGGGCCCACTGTGGCTTCTTGGTGACGATATTCACCGTTCCGCCCGGTTCCCCCCGGCCATACAACGCCGCCCCGGGGCCCTTGAGCACCTCAATATATTCAACGCTCGCGGTATCCCGGGTGCCACTGAACCCACGGCCCGCACTGAAACCGTTGATCAGATATGCCGACGGAAGGTTCTCATCACCGCTAAATCCGCGAATGGCAAAGGCGTCCCACAGCCCCCCCAAGTTTTGCATCGGAACAACACCGCTCACTTGGGACAGGGCATTTTGCAGATCCGTGATCCCCATTACGCCCAGATCCGCACCCTCGACCTCAACCACCGCCTGAGGCAACGCTTCCGGTGGAACGTTGCCGCGATAGGGCTGCGGCACATGGCGGATCTGCAGCACTTCGACGTCCTCCTCCACCAAAGACTCGGCGACGGCAGCAGTCGATCCCATTGCAAGTGCAGATGCGATCACGCTCAAGGTAAAGTTCGTTTTCATTATTTTTGTCGCTTAATTATCTGTTTGGATCATGGCGAGGATGGCTGGTGCAATTTGGGGTCAACAACGGATCACCAAAGTACCGATCCCATCGACAATCACGGCCGAAGATCTGCACGTGTTTCGGAGCAAGTCCGATCCATCCTTGGTTACGAGCATCCTATGACTAGGAGGTGGAGCCATTACTGGAGGGGAGCGCTTTGCAACAGGCGGATCTTGCGATAACCGACGCTGAGCATCCCTTCGCTTTCCAGGGTTCGAAGCGTCCGGTAGATCTTATTCCGATCCACCCCGATAAACGCCGCCAGCTTCTCTTGGGTGATGGTCACCTCGCCCGCATCGTCGGCCATCTTCGTCAGCTTCAACAGCAGCCGTTCTTTGACCGACTTCACCTTATGCTGATTAATAAAGTCGTGGGCCATACGCATGCGCCGGGCGAGATTAGTGGCAATGCAGCCGTAGAGCTCGCCATCCGGCACACTGTTTTGGTTAAGCGCATTGAAGGGCAGGCGGATCTCCGTCACTTGGGTGAGGGCATCCATGCGCCAGGGTAGCTTGCCGCCATCGAGATAGGGCAGATCACCATGCCAGGCACCGGAACCGGCCCGGGTGATCATGGACAACTGCCCATCGGGCAACACCATGGAGATTTCGACGTCGCCGGTCAGCACCAGACAAAATGCCTCGGCTTCCTGTTCCTGCTGCACCAGGTTTTCTCCCGCGGCCAAGGTGTGCAGACTGCCTTTGTGCAGAAACAACTGATAAAAATTGGGGTAACGCTGGGGATCAACATACCGACTTAAGATCTCGGCATAGTCCCGGTTGTCGCTCGTCTTCTTCATCTCTTCGTCATCCACCTTATCCTGCTGTCTACGTTCTCAAAGCCGTTCGGGCAATGCCAGAGCCTTGGCATTGCCCGAACGCTGACTTAGGCACATTGCTGTGCTCTGGCTCCGAGCAACGGCTCGGACAACAAGGGACGGTCGGGTGTGAACTGCAAGATCCGATCGCACACCCGCTGCATCGCACCGCTATCATGGCTGATCAGCAACAGGGTACAGCCGCTGCTGCGGGCCGCATCCACCAGCAGCTCGGTGACTTCACGGGCGGTGATGGGATCGAGCCGGGAAGTGGGCTCATCGGCGACCAGCAGTTTGGGCTGCATCAGCAGCGCCCGCAGGATGGCAAAGCGCTGCAGTTCACCGCCGGAGACCCCGCTGGCCGAACGCGCCAACAAGCCCGGATCCAGCTTCAGCTGCTGCATCAATGGGCCGATGGGTTGGCGATCAAGCTTATGCAGCCGGATCAGATCCTCCAGCAATTGGCCCAAGGTGACCCCGGGGGCAAAGGCCGAAGGTGGATCCTGATAGAGCTTGAGACACTGTTGCGGCCCAAACGGCACCGTCGCCTTGATCTGCCCGCTGTCGGCTTTCACCAAGCCCAACAGCAGATCCGCCAGGGTGCTCTTGCCGCAACCACTGTCGCCACACAAGCCCAGCACTTCGCCTCGGCGTACCTCAAAATCCCAGTCACGGAACAGTGTCTTGCCGCCGCGCTGCTTACTCAGGCCGCGAACGATAAGCTGGTTTTCCCCGGTTGGCCGCTGGGCGCGCAATGGCCAACGATCGGATTGGGCGTTGATCAGCGCCTTGGCGTAATCGGACTTGGGCGCGTTCAGTACCTCTTGAGCGGACCCTTGCTCCAGTACCTGCCCCTGGCGCATTACCATGATGTCGCCGCCGATCTGCGCTGCCAGCTGTACATCATGGGTGATGGTCAGCAAGGCACCTTGCTGGCCGTGCTGCTTGAGCATGGCGCCGATCTGATCCCGGCGGCTGGCGTCCAGCCCCTTGGTGGGTTCGTCGGCGATCAATAGCTGAGCCCCGGCATAGGTGGCGGCGGCAAACGCGCCACGCTGAGCCATGCCACCGGACAGCTGCGAGGGGATCTTGGCGTGATCCTTCGCCAGCCCCAGCTTGTGTAGCAAGCTGGTGCTGCGGCGTCGACTCTGATCGTCGGACTGGCCCATCACCAGTTCGCCGACCTCGCGCACCTGCTCCTGAAGCGGCATGATGGGGTTGAGGGCGAGCCAGGGCTCCTGAGGCAGCACGGCGATCTCGCGCCCCCACAGGGCCTGACGCTCCGCCAGGCTGAGATCGGCCCGGCCAAACAGGCTGATCAGGCCCTCCTGGCTCAGTCCCGTCGGTAAGATCCCGACGATGGCGTTGGCCAACAGGCTCTTACCGGAGCCGGTCTCACCGAGGATGGTCATGGGGCGTCCGCTTTGCACTGTCAGTGACAGGTTCTCCACTAGGATCTGATCCTCACTGCGGATAAACAGGTTCTCGATATTAATGATCATGGCGGAAGCCTCCGGCGATCAGGTTGAAGCTAAGGATCAAGGCAAACACGCACAGCACCGGCTGAGCCAGCACCCAAGGGGCATCGCTGTAATAGGGGAACAGCTCCACCATCATCAGACCCAGCTCGGCGCGGGGCGGCTGCAAACCGACGTAGACAAAGCCGATGGAGGCCAGTGCCAGGATGGCGTTGCCGGCCCCGAAACAGGCCAGCGGCAGCAGGCTGGGCAGCAAGCGCGGCAACAGATGGCGACGGAACAGATAGAGCGGACCGAAGCCGTACAGGCGTGAGGCCTCGATCTCCGGACTGGCCAGCAGCGACAGGGTCTGGGCGCGGACCACGCGGAAAAACTCAACCCAGAGCACCAGGCTGATGGCAATGTACAGGGCGGTAAACGAGCCGGGGAACAGGGCGCCGATCAACAGCACCAGGATCAGCCCCGGCAGCGCCATCAGGACGTTGACGACAAAGCCGATGCTGGCATCGACCCAGCCGCGCAGCCAGGCGGCGGCAATGCCGGCAACCGTGCCCAGGGTGGCAGCGGTGATGACGCAGAGCAGACTCATCCACAGCGAGATCTGGATGGCGGCGGAGAGCCGGGCCAGATTGCTGCGGCCGAACTGATCCGTACCCAGTGGCTCCTGCCAGCTGGGCAGGGCAAAGGCGTTGTCAAGCAACTGCACCGTGCCGTCGACGCCGTGGGCGAGCTGTTCGAAAAGTACCAAGATCAGCAGGGCGAACAGCAGAAAAACGCCCAGCAGGGTGGTCGGGGCACGGAGATCAAACTTCAGCATATTCCACCTCCTGGCGCTGACGGGGATCGAGCAGATAGCCGATGACATCGACCGCGGTATTGATGGCGACAAACAGCAGGCCCATCATCAGCGCGGTGGCCTGGATCATCGGCACATCGCGGCCGAAGATGGCATGGGCCAAGGCGTGGCCAATACCGGGCCAGGAGAACAGCGATTCGATCATCACAATGCCTTCGATCAGGCTGACGGCCTGAACGCCGACAAAGGCGATCACCGGCAGGGCGATATTGGGCGCGGCGTGGCGGTCAAACGCCTGCTGTTCGCTCAGGCCCTTAAGCCGGGCAAACTGCAGATAGCTGGAATGCATCACCTGATGGGTATTGTTGCGGATGATGCGGTTGGACAGCGCCGCCAGCGACAAGGACAGGGCGATGGCAGGCAGGATCAGGTACTGACTGCCACCAAATCCGGCCACCGGTAGCCAACCTATGTTCATTGCCAGGGTAAGCACCAGCAGCAGGCCGATCACAAACACCGGCTGGGCCCGCAGCATCACCGAGGTGAACAGGCCAAAGCGATCGGCCACACTGTTGGCCCGCTTACCGCAGTAGATCCCCACGGGCACGGCGATCAGCAGCGAGATCACCACCGCATAGAGGGCCAGCTGCAGCGAGTGACCCAGTTGGTGATCGATCTCCTGCAGTACGGGCGCGCCGGAGACCAGCGAATTGCCGAAGTTAAACTGCAGCAGATCCCCGAGCCAGGCGAAGTATTGCTGCCAGATGGGCCGGTCCAGCCCCAGCTCGAGGCGCACTGCATCGGCGGCGGCCTGAGTGACGTGGTCATAGCCATAGCGTCCGGCGGCAATGCGGTAGGCAAAGTCTCCCGGCAGCAGGTGCATCAGCAGAAAGGTCAGGCTGCCGACCGACCAGGCAACGAAGATCGCCTGCATCAGGCGGCGGTAAAGCAGCTTAATCATGGGGGGTAAATCTCATTTCGCTAAGGCGGTAGTTAAGCTCAAAGGGATCAAACTGGAAGTTATCCAGCCGCTGAGCGATGGCGATCTGCTGGGTGTAGAACACCACGGGGATCACCGGCATGGCTTCGGCGTAGTGCAACGCTGCCTGCTGAGCCAGAGCATGATACTCGTCGGCGTCACGGCTTTGAGTCATGGTGTCGAGCAGGGCGTTGAGGGCCGGATCGGACCAGTTCATATGGCCCCAATCACTGCCATGATGGCTGGCATTGTCGTCCAGCATCACCGCGAGGGGGTCGGCGATCACCCCGTAGTTGCGGGCCACCAGTGCCATCGCCAGGCTGCCGTCGTGGTGGCCGGCGGGAATGGCACTGGAGTTGTCGACCACAACGGTCAGTTGGATCCCCACTTCGCGCAGCTGAGCCTGAATGGCGGTGGCGATCACCGTCAGCTCTGGGCGGTCGGCGTAGGTCACCAGCGGCAGGGCAAATGGCACCCCATCGCGCCAGAGCAGGCCCTCGTCGTCCGCTTGCCAGCCTTGGTCGGCCAGCAGGGCCTTGGCCTTGGCCAGATCCCGCTGTTGTTGCGGCGGTTGCGCTAGGTGCCAGGCGGCCAGCGACGGTGGAAACAATTGGTAGGCCTCACTGCCGGGGACACGGACCACGTGCTCGGCCATGCCGGTGCGGTCCAGCGCGAGGCTGATGGCCTGGCGCACCTCTGGGGTGTCCAGCATCGGGTGGCCGTTGTTGAGTTTGATCATCGCAGTGCGAGGGATCGACTCGGAGGCGATCTCAACCTGCTGCAAGCGTCCCAGCATCTCCAGGCTGGCCGGATCCAGGGTGTAGATCAGATCTGCCTGGTTGCTCTGCGCCTGCAGTGCGCGGCTCTCGGCGCGGTGGCCGGTCAGATAGCGGGCGTATTCGATCTCGGCCTTGGGACCCCAGTAGTCGCCGAAGCGGCGGGTCACCAGCTTGTGCGGGGGCTTGACGGCATGGATCTGGTAGGGACCGCTGCCTATCAATTGATGGACGTTGCCGTCAGGGTCGTAGGAGTTCGGTGCCAGGATCACGCTGTGGTAGTGCGCCAGCAACGCCGGCAGCGAGCGGTAGGGGTGAGCCAGAGTCAGCAGCAGTGCCTCTTCATCACTGCTAAGCGCAACGATATTGGCCTGGTGCAGCATGCTGGGTTTGGTCAGGGCGGCGCGCAGGCTTTGCACCACGCTGTCGGCACTCATCAAGGTGCCATCGTGGAAACGCACCCCCTCGCGCAGTTCGAAGCGCCAACGGAGGCGGTCGTCGGATTCCTGCCAATGGCTGGCAAGACCCGGTGTCAGGGTGCCATCGGGCTCCACCTTAACCAAGGTTTCCGCCACCTGCATGCGGGTATAGATAAAACCGTCCTTGCTGGGCTCCTGACTGGTGAACTCAAAGGGTCCACCGATAGACAGGGTGATGGCCGGATCCGTGGCATCAAAGGTAAGGATCAACCAGGCGGTCATAGCACTGAGCAGTGACAGTAGGGCGATACGGAGGGAGGTTTTGCGTTTCATGGGTCTCACTGATTAAGCCAGGAGCTAAGCCACTGGCTTAGGGCTGATAGAGTTCGACGGCACGGGCATCAAGACGGTAGCCGGCGTCGAAGCCACTTTTATCTTCGCCTTCGGTGTGGATCTGGCCGTAGATCCAAACCGCTTGTTGCAGATCTTGCACCTCAATCCCATCGGGGTAGTGAACATGCAACAGTTGATTCGGCGGCGGCGGTGGCATATGGATGCAGGCACCATAGGTGGGTACCAGCAAAAATTCAGTGACCCGGGTATCATCGTGGCTCAAGGGCACGATAAAACCGGGTAGGCGGATCTGTTGGCCGTCAAGCTCTTGTACCAGCAGGGTTTGTACCTGTTGCCAGTCGAGGGGTTGTGGCGGGTCGGTTTCGGCAATCCCCAGTTGAGCGCGGATCTCGCTCAGCTGTGGCATCAGATCGCCCCAACCGAGGGTACGCTCTGTGGCCCATGCGGGGGTCGTTAGGCTCAATAGTAGGAGCAGGGTCGTGCAATATTTCATCACCTGGATTTCCATGGAAGAACACTGCCCATCACGGAGATGGGCAGTGGGATCAGGCGTTATTTCGCCGGGGTATACCAGATCGCAGAGGTATAGGCGCGGTTCTGGATCTCCATCACGGCTTCAGCCGGGATCTCGTTACCGAAGTATTTGGCGTCATACGCCATCCAGTTCGGGGTTGGGATCTCCAACACGCGCACGTAGTAGAAGGCACGCAGGTTTGGATCAAAGTCCGGATCCTGCCAGAAGCCTTCCATGATCGGCTGACCCACGGAGTTGTTGTAGGACGCGTCCTTCAGATCAACCGTGCTGGCCACGGCCTCACGAGCACGACCATCTTCACCGATGGTACGGCCGTCGGAAACAATCACATCGTAGATCCGCTCTTGGGTCTCACCGTCACTGTCCAGCCAGCCTTTCACCACTTGAACCCGCTCCAGGTTGGCGCCCATGGCGTCGCGCTGAGCTTGGATCATAAAGCGTGGTACTGCGTTTTTCGGTGCATCGACCAGATCGCCGCCCATCGGGACGCCTTTGCTGTAGCCCAGATCGACAAAGTATGGCGAGTAGATGTCACTCTCTTCAAACTCCCAACCGCCGAAGACGCGCACGGACATGCGATTACCCGTGGTGGCGTACACCTCTTTGCGCTGCATGGCGTCGAACAGAGCCTCACGGGTGTTTTCGGTGGCCCATACGGCCGCCAGGCCGCCGATCATCTCCTCATAGGAGCGGGAGGACAGGGCGTCATCACCCACGGCAGATTTGACCACGAAGCCATTAATGCGGTGAGCGGAAGGCTCACCTTCGGCCATCTTGCCGAAGTAGTTGTCGGCACGGGTGCTGGCGAAGGAGGAGTGGGAATCGGTCGCACCGATCACACCAAACTGGTACGGGTTAGTTCCCAGCTCTTCTTCGTGTTTTAGACCGGTTTTCAATGCTTCACGGGCGTATTCGCCAGGCAACATATCATCGGTCTTGGCCTTCCAGCCCATGATGTCGGAGCGGTCCCAGGTGCCGAAATCGGCAAACTCATCGTCCGGAGAGAGCACAGGGTGGGCTTCACCGTCACCCTTGATCTGCGTCACTTCGTACAGTGGTTCCCAGCGGGCACGGGTTTCCACATAGCTTTCATCGATCGGCTCACCGTTCCAGCGGGTGTTCGGGAACATCAGGCCGTTACTGAGGTTGCCGTTGTGCGGGATAGCCAGCAGGGTGGCACCGGCGTTTTTCTCAGCATCTTCCATCCAGTCCCACAGGCGTTCTGGATCGTGGGATTTAAAGGCGGACATGGGCATCGTCTGCTTGGCGACATCGATGCCATCACGGAAGATCACCACGCGGTGCAGGTTACTCGGGGCGTCTTGGCCGTTCAAAGAGCTCCACTCGTAGCCGTGCAGGGCGGTAAAGATCCCTGGCTCGTTGAAGCGCTCATTGACCTCCAGCAGGCGGTGCCAGGAGACACGGTTGACCTCAGGATCGTTGATCTGATCGCCACCCCAAGCTGAGCGACTGGCCCACTCAAAGTAGACCTGACGACCCAGGCCGGCCTGGTACAGCTCAAGCCAGCGCTTGCCGGTCTCGTTCTCCAGCAGCATCTCATTGCCTTCAAGCAGCATAGGCGCCAGACCCAGGTTTTCTGAGTGGTCGGCCAATACCATAAAGTCCAGTGGACGGTCGATCTTGGCGCGCATGCCACTGGAGGTTTTTACCTCTTCGCCACGGGCGAAGCGGAAGGTGTCTTCCGCGCTCATGGTCAGTCCCAGCATGCCCGCATCGGCGGAGAAGGCTGAGTGCATGTGGGTGTCACCAAAGTACACGGTGCGTGGGTAGTCCTTGTCGACAAACGGTGAGTAGCCCGGGTTGGTCTCCTCCTGTGCCAGCGCAGCGCCAGCGAACAGGCCGGATACCATGACGGCAACGGCGGTTTTGTGCAGAGTTATCTTCTTTTTCATCATCATCCCTAAGTGAGTGGCTTATCAGAATTGGTAGTTGAATTCGATGCGATGGCCGCCATCGTTGTAGTCGGTGTTTTCAGACCAGTTGGCGAAGTAACGCATGTTGAAGCGTGGGGTGAACTGATAGGACGCGGCAAACTCGTGCATAAGCACACTGCTATCGCCTTCAAAACCCATGTTTTTGAACACCTCAGAGCCCGACAGGGCGGACATGTACATCGGGTTGTAGTTCAGCCAGATCTTATCGGTGATCTCCAACTTGCCGAAGACACCGATAACGGCGAAGGCACCGGGGATCTCATAGCCGCGGTCGACGTCATTGGCGACCGCCAGGCCCAGACCCGCCAGCGGAAACAGCTGTACCGGACCCATTTTCGGTAGGGCTTGAAGGAAGCTGTAGGAGACGCTGCCCGCTTCATTATTGAAGTTGTAGGAGGCGTCCACTTGAGAACCACGCCCATTGGTTAGATCTGCGCGGAAATTGCGCACGCGGATCTCATCAATGCTGTCGTTGGCTTCATCGCGCCAACCCAGGGTGTCGCCCGTGAAGCCTTTCACCTCAAACACGGTCATCGCGGCAACATTTTCAATGCCGGTGTCGTAGGCTCGACCAACCTTGATGTTCAGTCCCTTGTCGGTGTAGCCCATGCCGGCCTGGGTGTAGACCGCCAAGGGATCGGACATGTCTTCCAACTGGTCGTCTTGAGCAAACGCCGGGGCAGACAACAAGGCCGCAATGGCGGTAGTAAGTACTAGCTGTTTCAACGGATGTTCCTCTTATGTTTTTTAGGTCGTTCGGGTGGCGCACGGTAAAAAAGGGGGAAAGCGGTTAGATCCAGAAATCCGCGATCCGCATAACGGTCCAGAATCCCGCCAGGATCCCAATGCCATAGGTGATCACGGTCTGGGGCGCATAGCGCCAGGCTCGTGACGTTAACCCGCTGCGCACGGCGACACGGGTCAACAGCAGCACTACGGCGACGAACAGCAGTTGCCCCAACTCAACCCCGATGTTGAAAGAGAGCAGGGCGGCGGGGAGCTCATTTTGTGGCAGGCCCATGTCGGTCAAGGCGCTGGCAAACCCAAAGCCGTGCAGCAAGCCGAAACTGGCGGAGACCGTAATGGGGTGACGCCAGGTCAGGGTTTGCCGATCATTGAGCAAGATCTCCCGGGCCAGGAACACGATGGACAGCGCGATCACCGCTTCAATAGGCAGGATCGGCACATGAACCAATTCCAACGCGGCCAGAGTCAGGGTGACCGAGTGGGCCAGGGTAAAGCCGGTGATGGTGATCAGGATGCGGCGGCCGGTGCCGGCAATGAAGATCAAGCAGGCGACGAACAGCAGGTGGTCGACCCCTTCCAAAATGTGCTCAATACCGAACAGCATGTAGGTGTAAACCACGTCGAGAAACTGCGGTACGCCCTGGATGGTGTACTCGGTGCGGCTCGAATTTAGACGCATGGTTTCCGACATGCCATCTTCATGCTCGACCCGGACCAGTACGTCGGTTGGGGTGGTGTCCAGGCCATCGATGGCGATCACGGCGCCGGTCAGGCCCCCGTCGCGGGTGATGGTGAAGCGCTCGATAGTCGCACTGGCGTTATAGCTGCGCCGAGGGGCGGTAAGGATCCGCACATCGTCAGACCAGCGCAGGGCAAGATCCGCCAGGCCGTTGTCTTCCGAGGTGGGGACCTTCCACAGCACGTGGTACATGTTGTTGTCGGTTTGCTGCAGCTCCAGATAGCCGGGCCGGTATTCGTCGGCCACGGCCAGCCCGGCTAGCGACAGCCAGAGACACAGGGCGGTAAACAGGCGACGGATCATTGCACCACCTCAGTCGCAACCGAGTTTGGGGCGGCGTCATGCCATTGACCGTCGCGCTCGATCCGCACCTGGTATTGATCGCGCAGGGCGGCGTAGTAGACGTCGCGGGCTTCGAGTGTTTTCTCAAACTGCAGATCCTGGATCAGCACATCGCGGATCTCATCGACGCTCGGCTGGCCCCCGGCATCAATGGCGTCGATCTTGATCAGATGCTTACCAAAACGGCTATGGATGGGGCCGATCCATTGACCTGACTCGGCCGCCATCAGATCACTCTTAAAGCGCTCGCCCAGCTGACGCTCGACCTCCCAGGCTTGGGCATCGCTAAAGCGATGGGGCAGCATGCTGTTGTCGCCAAGTTGGGTGTACTGGCTGTCGTCCGCACGCAACTGAGCCAGAACCTGAGCGGCGTGCTGCTCGGTGGCATCACCGTGGCGGGTCGGGTTGATAAAGACCTGGCTGAAGGAGTAACGATCCGCCTGACGGTAGCGGTCTGGGTAGGTTTCTAGCAGCGCCTGCAGCTCATGCTCTTGTGGCTGAGCCAGGCTGACCAGATCTTCACTGATAAAGTCGATCACCTGTAGCAGGCGACGACGTACGGCGATATCGCCTTTATCCAGCTCCATGGCGATGGCTTCGCGATAGAGCACCTCATCACGAATAAACTCATCGACCATGTTGTCGATTTCGCTGGTATTGGGGGCACGACGAAACATTTTCTCAAAGTTGGCCGCCAGAGAGTTGATCTGGGTTTCCGTTACTTCGATCTGACTGTTGTCATCCAGGACCACCTCAAAGTCATCGGCAACCTGGTCATACAGGGCAAACAGCCCTCCCCCAATGAACAAAAAAACAAACAGAGGCTCTTGGACGATCTTCTTAAAACAACACTGGATAGACATAATCTTCTACGGCTGGCACAAATATATGGCGAGAGATTATCAAGGGGGAGGAGGGTCAACTTCTCACAGTGAGAAATTGGCTTGGCAAGTTGATTGACCGTGAGGGAAGTCTTGAAAAGTGTCGTTTGGATCAATAAAAAACCACCGAGGTGTAATTACCTAGGGTGTAATGTTACCTAACGGTGAGTGGTGGCAATGGCGTGTAATGAGAAATGATGGAGCCGTGATTTATTGCGCTTGGTAGTCAAGGTTTAAATTGCACCGCTTGTCGCCTGAAGGTGATTCACCAGTGGCCTAACTTACGATAATTCACCGCTAAAAATAGACGCGACTTTAATGAGTGTTCGAAGTTTGATGTGAGGGAGTAACGATAAGGTTGGTTGATGTGATGTAATTCATCAGCGCGAGAAATTACACTCGTCAATACGGTGTTGGCTTTTGCTGTAATTCTATTTTGGCTTGTGGTTCAACGTTTTTGGTAAGTAATTAAAGCGCTGCCGTCGCTCGTGCAAGCTTACGTTTAAGCGACAGAGTAGAGGCTTTCACAGGCTTGATGGCAAAGTGTATGGTTAGCAGAATGCACACCGTTCGTTTACAAGGCGGTATGTTTTTAGCAAAGACCCTCCATAATTTTTGAGACTTCACTCCAGACTTATCTCTGCTTCGTGATTGGGCTGATTCTATGTCGCCGTTACCTGCTTGTTATTGGGTTGAGATTATTCCATTTTGGACTTGGCGCAAGTCCAATTATTCCTTTTATGGGGGCTGAGAAAGCTTGTAGGATGGGTTTTAGACGATACGGCAGTTCATTGTTTCACTGCACGAAGTTTTTAATAACATCTTTGATGGCGTATAGGGACAATTTAAAATGAAAAGAACGATAGTGGCTACGCTTATTGGAGCAACTTGCTTCTGTGCCAGTGCAAGCCAAGAGACATTAAATCATTTGCATGAGATCTCACCTTATTACTCTGGTGAGCGTGCCACAAAAGTATCGCCTTATAATGGCGCCCTCGTCTCTGATGTGATGTATGAATCGATTGTAACCGATGAAGAAAACCTCGGTAACTATCCGCCTAACGTTGTTACCCACCATCTTGTTGCTGATGGTGTTCATACCTTTAATGTCGGCGGTATTCTCAATGTCCACGTTGTTGAAACTGACAATGGCATTGTCGTCTATGACACCGCAAAAGACCTGAAAGAAGGCAAAATCGTTTACGACGCGCTGCGCAAGGTAACCGATAAGCCAGTGCTTGCGATCATGTATTCTCATGAGCACTACGTAGGCGGTACTCAAGTATTCTTTGATGAAGAAGAAAAGCGCGGTAACACCGACATCATGGTGATTGGTCACCACGGCCACAACGAGTCTCTGGCTGCCTCTGTTGCGGGTGTGGCGCTGCACAAAGAAGCATCTGACATCCTTTTGGCCCGAGCCGGTCACCAATTCTACAACTTTATTGAAGACGAAGGCGTGCGCGGCTGCGGTCACACCCATCGACTCGATATTTTGACACCGCGTGGTCCGGTAGACGTAGACACCCCCATTACCGTTGACGGTCAGAAAATGACCATTGATGGCAAAGAGTTTGTTTTCTACATCGATGGGATCACCAGTGATACGGCGCAGCAGCTCATGGTTCACATCCCAGAGCAAGGCGTTGTCATGAACAACTTGATTTGGGGCTTCTACCCGAATATCTACTCACTTCGAGGTGGCGCTTATCGAAATCCGCAGGTGTGGATTGAGGGCCTAGAGAAAATGGAAGCGCTTGAAGCCGATATCTTGCTGAGTTCCCATGCCAAATCCGTCGCGGGCAAAGAGGTGTCGCAACATACCATCGAAGTCTACCAGGATAGTTTATCTACGGTATTGAACCAGACACTGAAAGGCATGCTGACCGGTGCCACCCCGGCAGAAATTGCCTATGAAGTGGATGTGCCAAAAGCGATCGCTGGTGAGCCTATCTTGCGTCAAGACTATGGCGAGATCGTGACCATGGTGCCTCAGATCTACAGCGCGGTGTTGGGCTCATACAACGGCGTTGCCGCCGATGCGGTGCCGATGCATCCAGTTGCTGAGGCGGATATGATTATTCGCGGTATGGGTGGCCAGGAAGCAACCCTTAAGTTTGCGAAAGGTGAGCTTGAGAAAGGCAACTTCCATTATGCCGTGAAACTGGGTAACCATCTGGTTAATTTCGATAATCAAAATCAAGACAATATCGACTTTGCCATTGATTCACTGTATGCCATGGCAGAATCCACCGAATCGCACAATTTGCGTTCTTGGTATCTGACCAGAGCTCGGATCTTAAAAGGTGAAGTCGCCTTGCCAAAGGTGATGCCAGCCATGCCAGAATTTTTGGCACGGGATGTCGTGAACTATGTTGACTCCTATCGAATTCGTCTAAACCATGAGAGAGCCGGTGATACCCGCGCGCGGATCGGTTTTGAGTTCGAAAGTGGTGCTCAGGTTAGCCTAGATATCCGCAACGGCGTTTCCTACAGCCGCGACACGCTTGCCGATGCTGACGTGGTTATCAAAATGGCCGATGTGCAGTTTATCAAGCTCTACAATAACATGGCGACCATCGACATGATGGTTGAAGCGGGTGAAGCGAACATTGCCTCTGGTGACCTTAAAACGGCGCAACAGTTACTGGGTTTGTATGATCCGGTCTATGACTGGCAGAACGACGAAGGCCTTCAGTACCTGATGTCGCTGCTCAAGTAGTACTAATGGTTTGAGTCCCAAATACCGAAAGCCACTTACGCGAGTAAGTGGCTTTTTTTGGGGGGGCGGAAGTCATTTATTTGCGGTGAAAATGTCTTTTACGATTTTTTCGACCTCTTTCGCTATCCAATTGGTTAATACTGAACCTTTGGATGTGAGTGTGTAGTGCAGTGCGATTTGGTTCTCTGCTATTTTAATGTTGGGGTCGCGCTCGATTATCGACAGTTCACTGTCTAAGAATGACTCGGAAATACTGGCTACCGGCATAATGGCATCGGTTTCTTTCAAAATTTCACTACACAAATAGCTGTTGTCGGATCGAAGTATGACCTTCGGCGTGTAGTTGGCGTCAATCAGCGTCTGCTCAATAAAGGTTCGATGGTTGCTGTAGTTTGGTAAATCCATGAGAATAAATGGATAAGCAGCAAGGTCCTCAATTTTTGGTAGTCTGTTCAGAGACAGTAATGGGTGCGACTTGCGCGCGCAGATCTGACGTGGAATATCACAGATGGGCTTTGAGAGGATCTCTTTGGATATTTTTAGTGGAAAGTAGTTTATGCCAATATTAATATTGCCATTGATGAGATCTTTCTCTGTTTGCCAGCCCCAGTTCTTGACCTCGACTGTGGCATTGGGAGCAATTTTGTTAAAGTGTTTTACAGTCCGAACGGCAAACGGGTTGAATAGCATTGTATTGACAGCAATAGAAATGTTGCCAGAGTAATTTTCGATGTCATCAATCACCTTACCTTCATAAATGCTTGATAACGCGTTGAACACACAGGGCAGTTTTTCAAGCAGCTCGTTGCAGTAGTCGGTGGGCATCAAGCCATCCTTGTGCCGGGTAAAGAGTTCGTCGTTAAACTCTTGGCGCAGTTTCTTCACCCCTTTGCTCACCGTGGACTGAGTTACAAACATGCGCTGCGCCGCTTTGCTTGTATTTTTCTCTTCTCCTAAGATCTTAAGCAACATAAGCAGGTTGAAATCTTTTTTCAATAATTGTTGCTCGTTAAGCATGTTGCCCCCATTTGTTTTGGATTGGTTAATTGCGGGTTAAGGACTTGAGTGGTTTCTTGTTTTGCTGGTTTAACCGCTTTAACCCACTGGTAGATACTGTGCGTCGAAACGCCTATCCGTTCAGATACTTTCTGGACAGAATGCCGCTGTCCAACAATCGGTTTAACGACTTCATCTTTGAATTTGGGCATGTATCGATTATTGCTCATGATGACGCCGCCAGTGCGCAAAGAATCGCGCGGAGGTGTCTATACCACTGGGGTGAGTTCATTGTACGACATTGAGGTGTCTATGGAAGTGGGAGCGATTCAGTAAACCGGTTCAAGCTCATGGCTCAAAATAAAGAGATCTCCGCCATCAGTCATGGCCGGGATTTTTTTTGCGTAGCGCGGCACGAGAGCCGTTAAGCGATCGGCATGAACCCTGAGCTTTGCTTGTCGTGTGGAGGTGAGCTTTAGAGGGAGTTGACGCCCTTGCTGGTTAGCAAGGGCGCTTGGCCTCAGTCCATGGCCAATCCTCCCACTCTCCCTCTGGTGGGCTGACCGGTTTTGGTTTTCTCACGCAGGCGCTGGAACACGGCATAGAAGCCCGGCGTCAGGATGGCGCCTAGGGTCATCACACATAAGATCCCTCCTACTAGGGCGACCCCCATGTTGTTTTGAGCCACTGAGCCAGCACCGGTGGCGAAGACCATCGGTAGGATCCCCAGCACGAAGGACCAGGATGTCATGTTCACCGCACGAAAACGCATGGTGCCGCCGGCGATCGCCGCTTCTTCGATGGAGAGACCCTCTTGTTCGCGCTTGAGTTTGGCAAACTCCACGATCAGGATGGCGTTTTTCGCCGCGAGGGCAATCAACAGCACCAGACCGACCTGACCGTACAGAGTGAGCGCCATGCCACTGGCGGACAGCGCCAGCATGGTGCCAACCGCGGCGGTGGGGGCGGCAATGATGATGGCCGCCGGCAATGCCCAGGACTCGTACTGAGCCACCAGGAACAGGTAGATGAAGATCAACGCTAGGGCAAAGGCATAGACCACGGCGTTGCCAGCCAGTTTTTCCTGAAGCGCCATGGAGGTCCACTCGTAGCCGTAACCATCACTGAGCACCTCGTCGGCGAGGCGCTCCATGGCGGCAATGGCCTGACCGGAGGAGTAGCCCGGTGCCGGGGTCACGAAGATCTTGGTGGCCGCGTACATGTTGTAGCGGTTGGAGATATCGGCCTCCATTCGTGGCTCGATGGTCGCCAATTCGGAGATCTGTAGCATCTCGCCGGCTGCAGTCCGCACGTGTAGGCGACCGATGTCTTCGACGCCGACCCGCTGTTTCGCTTCGGCCTGCATGTAGACGTAGTAGGTCCGTCCCCACAGGGAGAAGTCGTTAACCCGGGAGCCGGCAATGTAGCTCATGACGGTTTCATTGACTTCGGTGGTGGATACCCCGTATTTGCGGGCCTTTTCTCGATCGACATCGATGAAGAAATGCGGTACGTCGGCACGGAACAGGGTGAATGCACCGGCTATCTCCGGCGCGGCGTTGGCGGCGGCGATCATCTGCTGCGTCGCGGATGCCAGCTCTGCCTTGGTGCCACCGAGGCGGTCCTGCAGCATAAACTCCAGATTGGAACCTGAGCCGATCCCAGGGATTGCCGGCGGGGTGAGCAGACGTGCGACTCCGCCCTGCAAGCCAGCCAGTTGCTGGTTCAGCCGTGCCAGTACGTCGAACACCCGGTTATCGCCCTGCAGTTTACGTCGCTGCTCCCACGGTTTTAAACGTACGAACAGGGTCGCGTTATTGGACTGGAAGGAAAAGGCCAATAGACCGAAACCCACGGCACCGGCCACGTGCTCCACCGCCGGATCTTGGGCGAGGATCGACTCGACCTGGCTGACAAAGGCATCGGTGCGGCCCACGGAAGCGCCGTCCGGCAGCTGAACCATGGCTAACATCGAACCTTTGTCTTCGTTCTCAACGAAGCCGGTCGGAGTTTGGCTATTGAGGTACATCATGACCGCGATAGTCCCCGCGAACACCAGCACCAGAGCCAGCACCTTTTTCACCACCACGGCAACCGCCTTGCCGTACAGCGCGGTGACTTTTTCAAAGCCGCCGTTGAACTTGACGAACCAGGTGGGGTAGCGATCCACCCGTTTCATGATCAGCGAACACAGTGCCGGCGACAGGGTGAGGGCGTTGATGGCCGACAGCACCAGCGCGATACAGATGGTCAAACCGAATTGGGCGAACATCTCGCCGGTAATGCCCGGGAGTACGGAGACGGGGATGAACACCGCTAACATGACCAGAGTGGACGCAACGATCGGGCCGGTGACCTCGTCCATCGCCGCCTGGGTGGCTTGGGCCGGGCTTAGCTCTTTTTTCTCATTGAGGAGCCGCTCGACGTTTTCGATCACGAGGATGGCATTATCCACCACGATCCCGATCGCTAGGATCAAGGCAAACAGGGTAATGGTGTTGATGGTAAAGCCGATGGTGTCCATGAAGAAGAAGGTACCGATGAGCGATACCGGGATGGCCGCCAAGGGCACCAAGGTGGCACGCGCCGAGCCGAGAAACAGGTAGGTCACCATTACCACCAAGATCACGGCGATCAGCAAGGTTTCGGTGATGTTGCTGATGGAGTCTTCGACAAACACGGTCGTGTCCAGTGGCAGCTCATAGGCGACATCTTGCGGGAACGGGGTGCTGTCCAGCAGCGCTTTGATGGCCGCCCCGGTTTCCACTGCGTTGCCACCCGGCGCCAGGGACACGGTCATCAAGGAGGCATCCTGGCCGTTGAGGCGGCCCTGAGCATCGTACTGATTGCGTCCCATCTCGATACGGGCAATGTCACCTAGGTAAGTGTTGTTGCCCTGTGGATCGGTCCTCACCATGATGGCTTCAAAATCCGCCACCTCCGTCAGCCGGCTACGACTGAGCAGCGGGATCTGAAGGGTCACGTCGTCGTTGTGGGGACCGACCCCCAAACGACCGGCAGGGATCTCGGCGTTCTGATCGCGCAGCGCCATGCGCACGTCATTGGTGGACACCCTGAGGGCGGTCATCTTGTCGACGTCGAGCCAGACGCGCATGCCGTAGGTGGCGCCGATCAGTGTGATGTCGCCAACACCATTGAGACGGGAGATCTGATCAAGCAGGTTAATCTCGGTCCAGTTGTTCAGGTACAGCTCATCGTAGGTTTGATTCGGTGAGTATAGGGAGATCGCCATCAGGGTGTCGGTGGAGGCCTTGCGGACCCGCACCCCCATCTCGTTAACGATGGGCGGCAAAGTTCGCAGTGCCGTAGACACCCGGTTTTGGACATTCACCTGAGCCATGTCCGGATCGGTGCCGATCTCAAACACCACTTGCAGACGGTAGGTGCCGTCGTTCGCAGCGCGAGAATCCATGTACAGCATGTTGTCCACGCCGTTCACTTCGTTCTCGATGGTGCTTGCCACCACTTCCTCGATGGTTTGGGCACTGGCCCCGGGGTAGATCGCCACCACGTTGATCACCGGCGGCGCAATGCGGGGGTATTCGGAGATCGGCATCAGTTTGATGGCGATCGCCCCGAGCAACGCCAGCACGATGGAGATGACGAAGGCAAATTTTGGTCGATTAATAAAAAAGCGAGCTAACATAGCGTGCTACCTCACTGTACGGCCAACGGGGCGCCAGGGCGCACCCGCAGCAGGCCATCGATCACCACGTTTTCACCCGCTTCGACGCCGGCCACCACAAACACGTCCGTCGCCGTGCGCTCTTTCACATCGATGACGCGACGCTCGGCCTTGCCGCCGTTGGCGACGTAGACAAACTGGCTTTGCAGATCCTGACCCACGGCGGTCAGTGGCAACCAGACCCCCTGATGGGTGGTCTGGTCGGTCACCTCGACGCGAACGATCTGGTGTGGTTTGTAGCGATAGTCACTGTTATCAAACAGGGCGTAGAGATCGATGGTGCCACTGGCCGGGTTGATCTTATTGTCGGTAAACGCCAGGCTGCCTGACCGGTCGCTGTCAACCAGCTTCACTGCGGTGTCTGAGCTGATCCCGGACGCGACGTACTGCTCAAAGTTCATGCTGAAATTGGCTAAGATCGGATGGGTTTGGGCCAGATCGATCATCGGTCCTGCTCCAGGGGCCACCAGATCGCCCTTGGAGAAGCGGCTCTTGCCCAATTTACCGTCATAGGGGGCACGGACCTTGGTGTAGGCCAGATCGTCCTGAGCTTTTTCCAGCGCCGCACGCGCCGCTGCCACTTGGGCTTGAGACATCGCCAGCGTCGCCGTGGCATCGTCTAGGTTGGCCAGGGAAGCACCGCCAGAGCCTTGCAGATCCCGCATGCGTTCGAAGGTCAGCATAGCCTGCTGCAGCGCCGCCTCGGCTTGCATGTACTGAGCCTCGGCGATGCTGTGGGCCTGCTGGTAAGGCACCGGATCGATTTGAAATATCACATCCCCAGCTTTTACCTCGGCACCATCGGCAAAGTGTTGCGTCAACAGATAGCCGGAAACGCGTGCGGTCAGTTGCGTGTGCTCCTTGGCTTCCATCTTGCCCACCAGCACCTGAGTCGGAGCCAATAAGGTACCTTCTGCTTGCTTCAGGGTCACTGGGACACCTTGGGCCAGGATGGGTGTCGCCAATGTCAGGCCAATCAGGCTGACTATAAGGGGTTTCTTGATCATGTTAACACTCTCTTATTCGTCGGCTTGGGAGCGAACCAGCCCCGCGTTAAGCACTGTGATGTCATTTGGGGTTAGGTCGCCGGCCAGGAACTTAAGGGTCAGGGCCTGCTCAATGAAGTCGAAGCGGGCATTGGCCGCCTCGGTTTGCGCGCTGTAGACATTGCCTGTGGCCAGCAGTAGCTCGGACATGGTGCGACTGCCCACCTCATAGCCCTTCTCTGTGGCCACTAGGGCTGCTTCAGCGGATCGCTGGCTTTGTTCATAAGCCAGCAGGGCGTGCAGAGAAGCAGACACCTGCTGTTCGGCGAAACGCACCTGCTCCTCGACGTTGCGGCGGGTGTCGTCTTGTACCACTTGGGCCAACTCGACGCCCTGACGGGCGATCTTCACGAGGCTGCTGGTGCGGCCGCCGGCGTATAGCGGCAGATCCAGGCTGACGGCCAGATCGGCGGACGTCAGACGATCATCCAGTTCCACCGGCGTCGTGCTGGCATCGGCCAGATTGGCGTCGAGATCGGCGTGCAGTGACTGCTGGACACCGGCACTGAGGGCCAGCGTCGGCAGGTGACCGGCACGGGCGCGCTTGAGCTCCAACTGAGCGGTGGAAACGGCGAGGTTGGCCAGCTGAATGTCGAAGTTGTTGAGGCCAGCACTGGTTAGCCAGTCGACCTGGTTTGGCCGCGGGATCTCGGGGGAAAAACGATGAGTATTCAGCGGTTCAACTTGGGTAAAGGTTTGTCCTGTTAAAGTACGAAGTGCATCAAAGCGCTGCTGCAGAAAGGATTTCAGATGGATGATAGTGGCATTGGCCATGTCCAGTTGTGCGGTGGCTTCGTGCAAGTCAAGCTCAGAACTCATACCCAGTTTTATACGCCGCTTGGTTTGCGTTCGCTGTTCTTCGATGGCCTGTTGAATGGCCTGTGCCGCCGCCAGTCGCGCTTCGCTGCGTAGCACGTTGAAATAAGCTTGGCTGGTTCGCAGGACGAGTGCTTGTTCCGCTTTGTCAAAGAGCAGTTGCGACCCAAGAGCTTCCTGTTGGGCAACCTTGACCCCCAAACGGACGGCTGGGCTGTACAGTAGTTGGTTGGCGCGGATGCCGACCTCTGCCGCCGTTCCGCTGCCACCATAGGTGGAATGCACGTCACGGTGGTCTTTTAAGGCCTGCAAGGCAAAGTAGGTGTTGATTTGGGGGAGGAGATTCGCCCGTGCGGTGTGGATCGCTTCATGGCGGATGTCACGCTGGATCGAGACTTGCGACAGTAGTGTGTCGTTTAAGCGAGCCAGTTCATACAGATTGGCCAGATCGGTGCGCTCGGCGTGTCCTTGTGGAAGCAAAAACACACTGAACACTCCAGCCCAGATCCTGGGGGTAAACTTCATTGCATATCCTTTGAAAGCAAAAGGCTATCTGGGGTATATCCCCATTGATTGCCATCCTTTTGGCGATAATAGGGAGTGCAAAACCGAAGCGTCAGTCAAAGATGTGGGGTAGCCGCACTCTCTGTGCGAGAGGCGGTGGGTTGGTTTGTCGCGAAAGACAGGAAATTGCAACGGGCTCTCATCTCGGCCGCGCTTTGTTACGTTGGATTGGCTCTAGGGCTTGATCAGAGTAAACATTCCCCTATCGTGCTGAATAAAACCGCGCTCCACTAAAACTTTTACTGATCGCCCCACGGTATTTCGTGACATCCCGAGTACCATTCCCAACTGTTCATTGCTTAAGGCCAGCATATTCTCGTCAGTCAATCTGTTGAGGGCACGTAACGCTTGTAACACACGATTGTCGTGATCCGGTTCCAACCGGGCTGACACGATGTCGGTCGCGACCATGGCGCGTAAACTGGCTGAGCGGGCGAATAAGGCTGCACACTCCGGCTCTTGCTGATAGAGCTGGCGGACTGAGGCGAGCGGTAGGTTGATGGCGGATGCATCACTCAAGGTGACTACGGTAAATTCCGCTGGCTTCCCAAGAACAAACGCCGCGTCGTGGATCACCGTTCCGGTGGTATACAAGCCAAAAGAATAACGGAGAGTTCGCAGAGGATTGAGTTGGTGGATCCCAAACAGGCCCGATAGGGGTAAGATCACCTTGTCGATCTGCTTCCCCTCATGGCTGACGATTGCATCTTTTTCGTAGACCTGTGCTTCACCCACCTCACTGAATTTCTGAGCCAACTCCCTTGAAATCTTGTATTTGGTCGCAAGCAGGTTAGATAGCGTCACCTGTTCTCTCCTTTGTCGCCTATGCGCCTTTGACACCCAAACCAAAGATGTTGCCAAAGCGTCAATGTGGCCGCCTAATAGAAAATTAGCGTCGATTTTCTGTGCCTAACCATAAGATTAATAGGGTGAAGTTCTTTGTTTGTGACCTTGGTCGATAACAAGAGGAACGACGGCAATAGCGCATCAATGTGATGCTTGTCGCCAAAATGAAAGGGATCTGACCCACCTCACTAAGCGTTAAATTCGGTTTATTTCCCCCTGCACTGTAGGTGCATTGAGCCTGATTTTAGGTTTTATGCCTTCTCTACCCAACGCGTAATCTAGCCGCAGTTTTCCAGCGACAGCTGGACTGGCGATAGGCCTTCGCTATTAGCCCGATGTTGATCCTTAGCTTGGATGCTTGGCTGCTGTGGCACTTTGTCCGCTGTGACGGGCTGAGCACAACAGCATCCGGGAATACGATGGACCTGCGCCAGCCATATTTTTAAAATAGATAACAGGAACATCAGATGAAGCACCTAGTCACGACCACCGCCATTGCGGCCTTGTTGTCTGCCCCGGCGTTTGCCGAAGAAGAGCAGCTCCAAGACATGTCCGATCCCTTAGCGGTCTTTACCCAGGCCGGTATGGGGTACACCGACAAGGGACTTAACATCAAGATTGGCCAAACCTATGACACCGGCATTGAAAATGTTGGCGCGATGAACGTGTTTGAAGTGAAAGGCTTTATGGGCGACACCCTGGGTTGGCGCGATGAAGCCAACGACAGCGTCGATGAGGTACGCCTGCGTAATTTCCGCGCAGATCTGACCACCGGGCGTGGTTCTCAAGTGGACGCCTCCTATAACTTCAATAATGAAGCGGGTAGCGTCTCCTACAGCTTCCTCCAAGCCCTGCCGAAAATGGGGCCGGTACAGCTGTTCCCGCTGGCGGGTTTAGGTCTGACCGTCGCCAATAACGCCGAGCGCGGCTACGAAATTCCCGGTGCCTTCGCCGTTATCGGTGTCTTCGGCAAGCTGCAGATCACCGATAAGATCTGGCTGAACTACAACCCGATGTACATGTCCGCCCTGTCGGGCTCTGAGGTGTTCAAAAACATGGGTTTTGAAGGCGATAGCAGTGTTTTGATGCACGAGTTAGCCGCGTCCTATCAGTTTACCCCACGCTTCAACATGCGTTACTTCGCCAACTGGTCTGAAAACACCGATTACAACGATGGCGGCCACCGCATCGAATTCAACTACCAATTCTGATAAGGCGCTCGCTTTATCGATGTACAGAACGGCAAGGCAAGGGTCTTGTCGTTTTTGTCACGGACCAATTTGGATACTGATATGAAAATCAAATCTCCACTGCTTGTCATCTCCCTGCTGGCGGCCACTCAGGTACACGCCGGTGGTATCCGTTTGCATGAGCTGGCTTCCTTTGACTCCCTGTCTTCAGCGGGCGCGGCCAATGCGACCCAGCGTCGTGATGCCAGTGCCGTTATAAGCAATCCGGCTGGTTTGACCCATATTGAGGACAGCAGCCTCCATTTGGGCCTGATGAGCATTAACGGCAGTAACGAGTTCTTCGGGACGTTAGACGGTATTCTCGGCTCAGAGACGGAAATGCACCGAAAGGCGTCTTCAAGCTCGCTAGCCCCAAACATCGCCTATGCCAAGCGGGTATCCGACAATTGGGTACTGGCAGGGTCTCTGCACGCCGTGGGCGGCTTGGGTGAAGAGTATGCTAACGGTCTCGCTGGCCAGGGTTTTGTTGACGATCTCGCTCAGGAAGCGGTTAACCTGCAGTTGGGTGTTGCATATTCGGTCAACGAGCGCTTGTCCTTAGGTGCTGCGGCGATTGTCCAATATATGCGTCTTGAAGGGTCTCTGCTGGATAACAAAACCGATGGCGTTATGGCCATTGACGTTGAAGGCGATGATATCAATCTCGGCGCCATGCTTTCGGCCAATTATTTGCTTGGCGATCGCACTCTGTTGGCCGCCAACTACCAAAGCCAGATCAAACACGATTTGGATGTGCAGATGTCAGTGGCAAACCAGAGCATGGATCTGCGCATGCCAGCCAGTTGGCCAGCCATGGTCGACTTGGGTCTTGACCATCAGCTTAATGAGCAGATCTCGCTCAAAACCACCCTGAGCTATGAAATGTGGAGCCAATGGGATGACACCTATAACGACTCCGTTGGCATAGCCGTGGCTGGTGACTACCAGGTTGGCCAATATCGTTTCCAAGCCGGTTTTCGTTACGACAGTGCCATGATGGACGTAGCGGCCATGACGCCCGCTTTGACGGTTGGTACCCAGTGGACCATCGGCAGCGGGGTTGAATACACCCGGGGCAACGGTCATCGTGTTGGTTTGTCGTACGAGTACCGCGAGATCAACAGCGAGGATGTGGAATATGCTGCGATAGGCGGCACCATTCGCGGTGCGTTCGATTATAGCCATTTGCACTTAGTCGCTTTGTCATACGCTTTCTAAGCCAGCAGCTGGTAATGACTCGAGATCAGGACGACCAAGAGAGCATTGCGCACTCCGGGGCCATTTCGTTGGATCAGATCCGGCAACTCGTACCCGGTGTGACCGCCTGTGTCGATGGCGGCGGCACCTCGCGCGTGAAGGGTCGTTGCTGTATGCCTCACATGACCTTCTTGCACATGACCTTTTTGAACATGGGCGCGCCGCAGCATGTGGTGATAGAAGACCTGTTTTACCGCTGCCAGTTCCCCGCTAGGAAGATTGAGCGGGTGGATGGGGTGACGGGCAGCGGCGCCATGCTATTTGGCTTGGGCAGTAAGGTGAAGAGGAGCCATGTGATCACCACCGTGATGCGGCTGGGGCGCACGTCAGTGTCGGCTGCGGAATTTTCGTAACTTAGAGCTTGTCCTCCTTGAGGCAAGCTCTTTTTTGTTTTTCCTACAAAAGAAGAGTGAGAAAGTCATGAATAAGTATCTTTTTGCCTCCGTCATGCACACTAACATGCGCATTGCCGATAAATTCAAGCCGTATAGTCATGTGATAAGAGCCGGCAACAAGCTTCTGTTTTGGCATCTGATCCGCCAATACAAGAAGCAGGGTTTGGAAGGGTGGAAGAAAAACTGGGAACCGGCTTTTGCTGAGTATGGCCGCCATAGATCCAAGCACTTGGTGGCAAGAATGAACATTGATGCCAATGACGCCAAGTCGATTGGTCAATACCATGACTTTGAAGATCCGATCTTCGGAGTGAAAGGGTACTGGGATACCACAGAGAATGGCGAACCGGTTCGTGTTGAGACAGCCTGTAGTGCGTGCGAACAGTTGATGAAGGCGACGGATGATCAGCAGTGTCGTTCTGACTTTTGCCGTCACCTGGTGGAGTCAATGGAGCAAGCGACGGGCAGTGCGATCAACAGCAAGTACCAGGTTGAGGCGATCGCATTGATGACAGAGGGTGACGAGACCTGTCAATTTGTCCATCGAATTACCAATGAAGCCGCCGAGAAGGCTGCTTAACGCTGAACCTGCCCGACTTCTGTGCATTGAATCGCTCGGTAACGGGCAGTAGTGGTATCAAAAAGGTGGCCACGTTTTGGCCGCCTTTTGGGCCCAGTGTGCGCGTATCGCACTTCCAGCTTGCTCTGCCGTTAATTCTTTGAAGTCGCTGTAATAGCGGTGTTCCACTGCAGGAGCATGATCAGTCTCAGCTCGAAAGTTATCAACTCTGACGATGCTTTTAAGCTCTGTCCAGACGGAGAAGTTACTCGTCAAATCGTCGGCACAAAGCTTGTGGCAAGTACGCGATTCCACTCGGGCGTGGCGCTTTTCGGTCTGTCACTCATTGAGCACTTTCAGCTAAAGAAATGCTTCGACTTAGTTTGTTTCGCAGCCAAGTATGTAGCAAATCATGTTGATGGCGCTCATGCCATAGGGCGCGAACGGTGACGCTCGGCAGCTCGAATGGGCATGGCCGGATAGCAAGGCCGTATCGGGCAGATCCCTCTTCGGTTAACGAGGCAGGCGATCAGGCGGGAGCCGACCAGCAGCGGTAGCTGCAGGCTTAGTGAAGCCACAGTTAAGGCTACCCGACTTTCAGACACGCCGGCGCCTTTGGCGTGACGGCGAAATGGGTCTTGTCCGTTTGCTCATCTTGTCACCTGGTTTTGTGCGGAGGTGATGATATCACCTCCAATCAGGTGGCCAAATTCAGTGTGCCACTACACTAAGCCTTCCATATCCAAGCAACCATGAAGAACCACCTTGCCGTCATATATACCATAAAAAAGCACGATGAGGCTTCAAGAGTGAGTGGGCTCCAAGTGTACTGCTCAGGGGCGATCGCTGCCGCTAGAGGCAACATAGGGCAGGCCGCTTTATGCTCGAAAGTGTCCAGAGCAAACCAGTAGAAGTGTCCAGCCTTCAGCAGCAGGGCGTCCAGTTGGTCGCAGCGCCGCCAGATGGCTGCGCTGCCGAAACCGATCGTTTCTACAGGTTTTACAGGCTGCTGGTGGTCGCTGGCCAGTTTGTTTCGGAGAAGCGGCAAGGTTTGTTCGGAACGGTGGTCGCTTGGATGCGGAAGATACACTGTGAAACCTCAGCAACCGAACGACCGCGATTGGTCACCTGTTTAACCGCTTCTATCTTTTATTCTTCCGGATATCGCTGATTTGTCACAACACCTCCTTGATTTACTCGGTATAAGGCTTTGAAATCATCGGGAAACCAGGGCTATTCAGGTTCAGGTTGGACACAGTACCTGTTTTAATTGCTCCTCAGGCAACAGTCCACGCTGAAAGTGGGCAAAATTGCCGTTTTTATCGGTGATCAGCATCAGCGGTGTGGCGGGAACCCCTCCCATTTTGTTTACCATTTCCGAGCCGGTGATGAACCCAGAGAAGGGCACACGCATGCGGTGGAGTTCCCTGCGTAATGTGTTGCGATCACCGCCGACACCAAGTGCTACGGGCGTGAATTGTTTGCTGCAGTGTTGCTGCAGAGAGCGAAGAATGCGCGCTTGCTTATGGCACCAGGGGCAATCGGAAGTAAAGAACAACATCACCACAGGTTTGCCCCGGTAAGCGCTGAGATCGGACTCACCAGTCGCGTCCAGTGAGCGATGTGTGTAGCTGAGCAGATCCAGCTCGTCAGCAGCGAGGGAGGGTGAGAGGAGCAGCAGTGCAAGCACTGCTGCTAGAAGGTTATATCGCATCAGAATTTCAACTTGATGCCAGCATAGATCTCACGGCCCACCAGGGGACCATAGATGTAGCCCACATCCAGCGCACCTTCGTCGTCAAAGAATAACGGGGTATCCTCATCACCTGCTTGGGTGTAGTCGAGTAGATTGGACACACCGGCGTAGACGCTGAATACGTCATTCAGAGCGTAAGCTGCGCGCAGATCAATCGACACATAGCTGGGGGCTTGGGTGGTTTTTTCTGAGCTGAGATCGACGCTGCCATCGGCCAGCACACGGTTATACCCTTCATAGCCATAACGCGTCAGATCGCGACTTCCAATCCAACTGGCCGCCGCAAACAACTCCCATTGCTGGATCCGCCAATCCGCCGACATCATCACCCGCTCTTCAATCGGTGCAATGGCGTAGGAGCTGGCAAAGTTATCGTCGTAGTCATAGTACTCAGCCGTCAAATTAAGCTGGAGATCTTCACTGACCGAATAGCCCAGCGCGATGTCTGTCGTGATCACCCGGGCTTTCTCATCCAGCTGGGTTAATAACGGCACACCTTCGTCGGTTTCATCGAGCACCGCCAGATTTTCCACCTCAGTCCAGGCCGCGGAAGCGGTTGCGGTGAATCGATCGCCGGTGTAGTTCAATGAATAGCTAACGGAGTTGGAACGTTCGAGATCGTTGATGTCGATCTCAAAGCCGAGCGAGCCATCGAGGATCCCATGGTCCGTTTCAAAGAAGGAGAGAGGTGCACGATAACCCCGGCCGGCTGAAAGGCGCGAGGTGACGCGGGATGAGTGATGATAACGGATGTCGGCCCGCGGGGAGAGGATGGACTCTTCCAATTCAACGCCAGGTTTCATTGGATCGGTAAAGTCGACGGTTAGGGTGTCGTAGCGCAGCGCCAGGGCGATCTCGAGGTCGTCGGTGGGTTGCCAATTGTCCTGGATGAACAGGCCTATCACTTCGTAGTCGAATGAATCGGAGATGTAAGCTGGGTTCTCGGCGCCGGCGTGTGAGGAGGAGCGCATCTCCTCGTTGCGGTAGTCTGCGCCAAAGGTCAGCAGGTGATCCGGATGGAAGCGGTAGTTGGTTTTGCTCTCGGCATACCACATTGTATCTTTGGCCGTGTAATCGAACCCTTCGTAGAACGAGTCCTGAGTATGGTCGGCATACACGGCTGAAGTGGTGGTGTTGAGATCGGCAGAGAACTCATGCAACCAGCTGAGGCTGACCTCATTGCGCTCGGTTTCGATCCACTCGGTCATCTCCCATGCTTTGCCGATATATTGATTACGTACATCGCCATCGACAAACAGATCTTGCGGATCCGTGTCGATGCCGTCAAAGCTGCTGAGTACTGAGCCAACACTGTGGGCCTTGCCGTCCGCAAAGACCTCACCCAGCATGGGGCCACCAAACACTTCTGAGTGCAGGTTGGCGACACGCAGTACTAGGTTGTCGCTGTTACCGATATCGTGGGACACCCGGCCGATAAAGCTTCGGTTGCTTTGGTGGGGGGATTCATTGACGCCATTGCCGCTGTTGTCGACCTGATCACGATCGTCATACTGGGCCACAACGGTGGCGCGGGTCATGCCATCATCACTGATGGCACCGCCCATCAGGCCCATCTTTTGGCAACCTTCGCCATCGATGGCCAGATCCAGTTCCAAGGTGTTTTCGTAAGGCTCGAGGCTAATGACATTCACTGTGCCACCGATCGCCTCAGGCGCGATCAAGGATGCACCAGCGCCGCGTGCGACCTCAATGGATTCGATGCCGGTGGTGGGGATCGCATCGACCGCATAGAAACCGGAGATCATGGTATGAACCGGCAGGCCGTCAACCAAGATGGTGGTTTGCTCCCCTTTCATCCCATTGAGCATGATGCGTTTGACGCCACACATGGAGCATTCGTTAGAAACGCGGACACCAGGGGAGGTATCGATCGCTTCGGTCAGATTGACGGCGTTATGGTTCTCTATCTGCATCATGCCGATCACTTCTGTTTTCATGATCGCATCCGCTAAGGTGCCGTTTTGCTCTAGCCGTTGGCGGACACCGGTCACAACGATACGTTCGACTTCGTCAGCTTGGGGTTGTTGCTGAGTAGCAGCGGCAGCAGGCAGCGCTAAGCCTTGTAATACGGCGAGTGCTACAAAGGTCCTTTTCATCACGATATCCCTAATCTTTGCGTCTATATTAATAATCAGTCGCATTTAGATTACGGCTTTTACTCAGGCGCGTTAGGGTGACTTGTTGGGTGTGTGACGGGAGTGTTGAGAATGGGTGTCGCTACGGAAGCAATATTTCTCGCTGGTGCACCTGCGTGCGACGTGGGTCACATTTGCGCAGGCTAAGTTGTTGATGCCATCCAGCATTAAGTCAGATCTACCAGTCTGCTTACACAGCCAGATCGCTGGTGACTAACTTGATTTTTACATGAGTAACGATACACTATCGAAATGATAACCATTCGCAGTGCTGTTAATGTCGAAACCTTCCGTTAGTTTGCAAATTGCTGAAACGCTGAGTCAAATAGCACTACAGCATGCCACTCAAGAGTTAGCAAAACCGCTATCGCCGATCCTGGACTGGTTTAGTCCCGATGGCCGGGGGCAGGGGAGTCAGGTTGAACGTTCGACGATTGCCACACGGTTGTCTACTCCGGTAGCAAAAACCGCCACGCGTGATCCGCTCGCCATCGCTCGAATTCCGATGAAGTCACCGCCCTGTAAAAGCTGTCCAGCCCGTGGCTCAGGGTTGTGCAAATGTGCAATGAAACGGATAAAACGATAAACAGCCCGCAGACACGGGCTGTTTTTTGCTTGAGCGGCAGTCTCGTTAGAGCCGTTACAATGCGCGACCGATCAGGCTGACCACGCCTTGTCCTAATACTCGCTCCATAGCCAATATCATTCCGTGCCGGGCCACTTTGCGCACGCCTTGACTGACCGCAACCGAGAGTCCATCTGAACTGTCTTGCTGACACCAGTCTTGCGCTTCAAGGATGGCCAATAACTCATCGGCGCTGAGGCAGTCTGGATCAAACGAGAGGGTGACTGATCCGGCGTGAGCTCGGTGACGGATATCGGTGATCGCTTCGAGGTTACGCAGTTGGACGACGCTGTCGGCGATAAGCTCTGGGTGCTGGTGGATGAAACTGGAGCGGATCCGAAGGCGAGAGCGGGTTTTGTGAATGTAGGTTTCCAAAGCAACTGCCACCAATGGTAATAGGAATGATTCGCTTTATCTTATGTGTCGACACAAGCGATGACAAGCATTTCTCCGCTTTTACTGGGCTATTACTCTCTTGAGTGGATTGAATTTGGCTCACGCAGAAATCATCGTCACGACGTAAATCACGTTGCCCTGGCTGGCAAGTTAGTAACCTGCACGTATATGTCACAGTTTTTTAACGGGCCACATGGAACAACTACAACAACTGCGCCGATATCTGTCGGTTGGGCACCATATTCCCGGGCGTTTGCGACTCAGGTGTCGTAATCCAATTGTCTTTCAAATGATAAAGCGGGAGGAAAACCAACTTAACGAGTTGCTTGCGCAGCACCCTTCCATTGAAAGCTATCGTCTCAATCTTACAACTCAAAGCATTCTCATTACTTATGACGCCGAGATCTTGCCATTTGAGCTGGTAGAACAACTGTTTTGTGACGATTTCGACACCGTGTTGAACACCGGCCAGTCCTTGCTACAACGCAGCCTCGCTGCCCAATAACTCACAGGAGCACACCATGGGCAAGAAGAAACAGATAAAGAAACTCAAAAAGCAGTTGGCTAAAGCTCAGTACGCCAATGCAGCGCCGTCAGCAGCGATGGATCCAGCGGCATCGGCCATGTTGGACGACATGATGGGCGAGCAATCGGGTCTGGTGAAAGATTTGGTGAGAATGCTTGGGGTGGATGATCAAGAATTTTGGAAAGGGGCAATGATCGGCGCCACAGCGGCATTACTGTTGAGTAATGACAATGTGCGCAATTCATTAATGACGATGGTCTCCTCCGGTGGTGAAAAACTAAAAAGCGGTGGGGTTAAGGCCAAAGAGACGGTGTTTGATTCGGCAAACAGCGTCAAACAAACGGCTCAGACAACGGCAGCCAACGTCAAGCAAACGGTGCATACCGGCAGCGAGATTTTCAAAGAGACCTATCAGGCCGGTAAGAGCGGTTTTGACGCTTCTATGGAGCGCCACAACCATATAGGTAAATCAAAGCCTGAAGAGCCGGCGCCGTCCAGTGACATACCCGCGCAGGAGGAGCTCGCCGATGAGCAATAGCCGAGACCAACTCTCTCCGGCTAACCGTGCTTTGATTGCTGGTACGTTACTGGGCGGAGGAACATCCGCACTCAGACACTGGCAGCGCTATCAGCAAGGGGAGATCAATGCCGAACAGTATCGAGCCTTGTTGCTGCGTGCTGCTGCAACCACGGGATTGGCATCAGGCAGTGCCACCTTTATCGCTCAGCGTATGGCCGGACGGCCAGTGCTCTCTTTTGCCACCTTAATTGCCGCTGGCGCCGCTGGCACTTACCTCTATCAAGATTTAGTGAGAGTGAATAATGAAAAATCAGAAAAAAGCCTACCGTAAGCAAGATCAGCGCACCCACTTTGTCACCGGAATTGTTGCCGGCGCTGCGGTTGCCTATTTGCTATCGCAAAAGCAAGTTCGAGACAGTATTGGGCAGACTGGCCAGAAGGCGTGGTCTGCAGTGCGTGGCGAAGTCGAGGAACTGAAAGAAAGACTCGAAGACGCGCAGGCCGAATTGGCGATGCACCGCCAAAACAGTCAAACAGATCCAGACCCCACTGGTGAGCCGCAATAATGACTGAGATCCGTCATCAGCTGCCAGGTCGGATCCGGTTACGTGTGCCAACGCTGATTACCAACTCGGCGCAACAGGGCTGGCTCAAGCAAGCGTTACTTGGCTTGCCGGGGATCTTCAATGTTCGGATCAACGCCACTGCGGCCGCGCTGATCCTTCACTACGACACCGATGTTCATCAGCCAGAAACCTTGGTTGAGCGTTTGCAGTTGTTGGATTGGCCTGAGATCGCCGATCCGCAATGCGGGGATGAGCAGCAATTAACCCGAAGCGATCCGGGCCTGTCCTTGTTTGCCTGTTTGGCAACGGCACTGCTGCCGCCAACCGTGACGCCCCTGATGAGCTGGCCTTTGATTGCGCCGATGATCATCGAAGGCCTCGAAGATGCGAGCGAAGGAAAGCTCTCCAGTGCGGTGTTAGATGCCATTGCGCTTGGGCTGTCGGCCGGACGCAACGATCATCGCACAGCGCTGTTGACCCATGGGTTATTGCAGCTAGGGGAATACCTGGAGCAAGCGACTTCGCGCCACAGCGACCAACTCCTGGCCGATCTGCTGCGTCCGCCGCAAGGCTTTGTGTGGATCCGCCGTGACGGGGCAGAGTATCAGTGCCTAGCGGAGGCACTTCTACCCGGTGATGTGATGTTGCTGGGGCCTGGCGATCCCATTGCGGCAGATGGCACGGTGCTCAGCGGCGTAGCTCAGATCAATCAGGCGGCATTAACCGGTGAATCTTTGCCGGTTCGGCGTGAAGCTGGGTCTTATTTGCAAGCTGGCGGCGTTATCCATGACGGCCAGTTGCAAGTTAAAGTGGATAAAAGCGCGGGCCAATCGACCACAGCGCGGCTGGCGGCGATGATCCATCAAGGCTTGAGCGAAAAAAGCCAGACTCAGCAAGCCACGGCAAACATGGCGCAACGACGGGTGAAAATCACGATGGGCGTTGGCGCTCTGGTGTTTGGTCTAACTCGGGATCTACACCGGGTCGCATCGGTTTTCTTAGTGGATTACGCCTGTGCCTTGAAGCTCTCTACGCCAGTGACCTTTAAATCCGCGATGTACCGCGCAGCGCAAGCTGGGATTGTGCTTAAAGGGGGCCGTGCCATCGAGAACATTGCCCAAGCCGACACGCTGGTATTTGATAAGACAGGGACACTCACTTACGGTGATATGGCGGTGACCGACGTGGTTCCGTTGTGCGACAGCAACAGTGCCAAAGATCTGCTCGCCATCGCCGCATCACTCGAGGAGCACAGTAATCACCCGTTAGCGAACGCCATCGTCGCTGCCGCGCATCAACATGCATTGCCTCACATCGATCACGGGGAGGTTGAGTATGTGGTTGCCCACGGCCTAAAAGCGACCATGATCAACAAAGACACCCGGCAAGACAGCTTGTGGGTGATTGGCAGCCGCCACTTCCTTGAACAGCATCACGGGGTTAATTTTACCGCGTACCAACCCGCCATCGAAGCGCTGAAACAGCAGGGGCGCCATCTGTTGTTCATTGCGGAAGAAGGCAAACTGCTTGGTATGCTCGGTTTGGTGGACCAACTCCGGCCAGAAGCACAATCCGTGGTTACCCAGCTTAAACAGCGGGGAATAAAGCAACTGGTGATGATCAGTGGCGACAGTCAGGCCAAGGCCCAGCAGTTGGCTGCCGATCTGGGGATCGATCGCTGTTTTGCCGAAGCTGAGCCGGCCGATAAAATGACAATCATCCAAACGCTGCAGGATGAAGGGGCTAATGTGCTGTTTGTTGGTGATGGCGTCAACGATGCCCCGGCGATGACGACCGCCAATGTCGGTATCGCCATGGCAAAAGGCACCGAACTGGCTCGCCAGGCAGCGGATGGGATCCTGCTGAAGGATTCGCTCGAAGAGTTGGTGACATTGCATCAGTTGGCTCAAGACGCGATGGCTTGCGTGAACAGCAACATCCGTATTGCGGAATGGGTCAATACCGGCATCATGCTGGCCGCAGCCAGTGGCAAACTCAGCCCGGGTCACAGTGCTCTGTTGCACAATGGGACGACGTTAGCGGTACTTCTGCGCTCACTGAGCTTACGTCATGGCTGACGATTAAATATCTTTTTTTAAAGGCTGGTTGCGTTATTCCGAGCTGGCGGCTGGCTAATTTTAGGGATTGCTTTCTTGTTATTGAACTCCTCTGGGTGAATCAGGCATCCAAGCTGTATGATTAAATAAAGGCCTTAAAATCCGCGCTGTGGCGGCATTTTATTTATCCATAAACCACCGACTATAGTAGGTGGTTCTCATCGAAAAGGCTCAGCTGAGATGGTGAATTGGCGCGATTAAATAGTATCTTTTCGGCGAAGATGCAATTCAGTTCGTCAGGTGTTATTGAGGCCCATTAGAGCTAAGAGCAGCTCGAATTAAGCGTTTTTGGCCTCTTCCATAGGCAGGGCGGGAGCATACTTTGATCACAATTCACCCAAAGAACACTTTCGCCCTGTAATCGTCATCCCAGCCTGCCCGTTTAAGCTTGTTGCGCTGACTGGGTGAGCCGCAATCACACTGCTTGAGTA